>DSDR01000098.1 GCA_011048645.1 Phycisphaerales bacterium | reverse complement strand
GACATTGCCCCGTTCGGCGGAGACGGACAGGTCAATCTGCCTGACCTGCTCCTGATGGCTGACAACTGGCTTTTCGCTGAAGAGCAATAGCATAACGATGTATGACCATTACATCGTGTAATGGCAGGATAATAAAGTATTGTTTTTTTCGGAGGATTTTTTATGAAAAAGCAATGTTGGTTATGGGTAACGTGTATTACCCTATCGCTGACAACCTTGGCCGGGGCCGAGGTTATCCGCGATACAAGCTTCGGCCTGGGCGCCGATGCATTCGTGGGCAATGATTCCAATAAGGGCCCGGATAACAATTACGGCGGCGGAGCTACTATGGATATAAGAAATTATCCGGGAGTTCGCGCTCACATCGGCTATGTTAAGTTTGACATCAGCGGCGTCTCCGGCAGCATGGCAGATGCACAGCTTCAGATCTATATCACCCAAGGCGGGGCAACCCGGACCTGGGACATCTACGGGCTGATTGATGATGATGTGGATGACGCCTGGGGGGAAATGACCATCACGTACAACAATGCTCCCGGGATGTTGTCCGCAACGGCCGGTAGTTTTACGATTGATGAAACCAAATTGATCCTGCTGGGAACATTGGCGGTATCGAGTGCTACCAATGTGGCTGTGATCTCTGATCCGGCTACGCTGGACCTGTCTTCGTTTTTGAAAAACGACACCAACGGCCTGGTGACATTTGTGCTGATCCCGCAGCCCCCCGAACGGCAGTTCTATGTCGCCGCCAAAGAGGGCGTTACCGAAGAAAACGGCTGGTTAGCGCCCACGCTGATTATGCCGAACGCATCTCTTGGAGGCGCCTCCGATCCTGAGCCGAAAGACGGCGCTACCGTTACCGATCTGAATCTGTCGCAGCTTTGTTGGACAAATACGGCCAGCGATCTTGCGATTGTGTGGTTTGGGCAGGCTGACGCCAACGAGATGAATTACCAGACGCTGCTGACGCCTTTGGCCGTGATTGACGATCCCGAAGAAACAGAGTGTGTTCCGATTCCCGCCGAGTATCTGCCGCTGGACGTTCCCGCCACATTCACGTGGGTGGTTGAATCGTGGGCATATCCGCAGTCCGATCCGAATCATTACGGCGAACCCAACGACTTTCTCAATACCCAAATCTGGAAGTTTTATACTTCTGAGGTTCCTCTGGTCATAAGCTCGCCGGCGGATCAGTACAGGTTCCCCGCAGAGACGGCGACCTTTACCGCCGTGTTCGAATCGCTGTCGCCGCTGACCGATGTCATCTGGTATCAAGACGGCCAGCCCGTCAATCTCGACGAACCTGAGGTTGAAGTAACGATCACTGAACTGGGAAACTTTCAGTATTCAACGACGCTGACGCTTGAGAATGTCTCTGTTCTCAACGACGGAGCTTATGACTGTATCGGCGTCAATGCCGGCGGCCAGTCCGACCCGACCGAAGTTGCGTATTTGATTGTCAAACGCAAACTGGCACACTGGGCGCTTGACGTTAATGCCGACGACGAAACGGGCGTGTATAACGGCACGCTTTTTGGTGAGCCGAATTTTGTGCAGGACGGCGTGCATGACGCGATGGAATTTGACGGGATCGACGATTATGTACAGTTACCGGAAGGCTTTGCCAACTTCCGGTCGGGGATGACCTGTACGATGTGGGCCAAGCCGTCCACGGTTTCCAACTGGGCGAGGTTCTTTGATTTCGGAAACGGTGCAGGCGTTGACAATGTTTTCCTGACCCGTAACGGAACGACCGCCAACCTGACCTTCAACACTTATAACGGCCTGGTCACAGCCAACAACGCTCTTACGCTCAATGAGTGGCAATTCTTTGCGGTCACGATGACGGAAGCGGGCGATGTGGTGATCTATAAAAACGGCTTTTCCATTCAGACCGGAACGCTGGGTGTCCCGACGATTGTTACCCGTACACTCAATTACCTCGGCCAAAGCAACTGGGAAGCCGATGCGCTGTATCACGGCCTGATGGACGATTTGCAGATTTATAATTATGCGCTGGATGCCGACACGCTGGCGACGATGTATTCGGATGTGGCCGGCAGGTATTGCCGCTTCAAGCCGGAACTGGACTTGAACGACAACTGCATCGTCGATATCGGCGACTTTGCGATACTGGCCCAATCCTGGCTCGAATGCGGCTTCTGGCCGGACTGCGACCTGTAATTTCGTCGTATCAACGAAAATATATCAAACGGGCGGCGTCCGGAACGGGCGCTGCCCGTGCTGTATCGTGCTGTTTATTTTGCGATGCCATGTTGAGCCTTTGCGGTACGGGTGCATATAGGCAGAGGCCGACGGCAGGCCCAAATGGTGAAGATTGTTCAGGAGTTATTGACGAAAGGACACATTGGATGATTTTTTTGCGCATTGATTTTTGCAAACGACTGTTGCTTGTTCTAAGCGTGTTGGGATCGGGATGTCTTTACGCTCAAACGCGGCAAACCTTGAGTATGAATCCGGATTGGCGAGTCAAAATCGGCGATGTTGACGCGGCGCGCGATCCTGACTTCGACGATTCGCAGTGGAAACGCATCAGTCTGCCGTATGCGTGGAATGAAGACGATGCGTTTCGTCTGGACATTCGCGATTTGCCGACCGGGATCGCATGGTATCGCAAAACATTTACGCTGCCTGAGGGGAGCGAAGACAAGAAGATTTTTCTTGAATTTGAGGGCGTGCGCCAGGCGGCGGACGTGTTTCTGAACGGTCAATTCATTGGTCGGCATGAGAACGGCGTGATGGCCTTCGGCTTTGATATTTCAAAACTGGTCAAGCCCGCCCCGGCCGAGAATGGGCTGGCCGTCAGAACCGATAATGACTGGAGTTACCGCGAGAAAGCGACCGGCCAGCGGTTTCAGTGGGTAGATCGCAATTTCAACGTCAATTACGGCGGAATTACAAAAAACGTCAAGCTGCATATCACGGACAAACTGTATCAGACGCTGCCGCTGTATTCGTGGCTGGGAACGACGGGCGTGTATGTGTATGCCGATGACATCGATGTTGAGGCGCGAACCGCCCGCATCACCGCCGAGGCGCAGGTACGCAATGAACATGCCGCGGCCAAAACCGTTCTGTTTGAGGTCGAAGTGCGGGATAACACCGGCCAAACGGTTGCGACCTTTGCAGGCCATCGTCGGGCCGTCGCGCCGGGAGCGACTATTAACGTCAGCGCCTCAGCGGAATTGGACAACCTGCACTTCTGGAGCTGGGGTTACGGGTATCTGTATGAGGTCATCACGCGCCTGAAGGAGGACGGCCAAACCGTTGATGAAGTCCGCACGCGCACCGGATTTCGCAAGACCGCTTTTGAAAACGGGATGGTTTATCTCAATGATCGCGTCCTGCAAATCAAAGGATACGCCCAGCGCACCACCAACGAATGGCCCGCCGTCGGCGGCAGCGTCCCGGCCTGGTTGAGCGACTACAGCAACGACCTGATGGTCAAAAGCGGCGCCAACACGGTGCGATGGATGCACATCACGCCGTGGAAACAGGACGTCGAGTCGTGCGATCGGGTCGGCCTGATTCAATTGATGCCGGCCGGCGACGCCGAGCACGATGTGACCGGACGCCGCTGGGAACAGCGGATCGAACTGATGCGCGACGCGATCCTCTACAATCGCAACAATCCGAGCATCCTATTTTACGAGGCAGGCAATACGACGATCAGCGAAGCCCATATGGCCGAGATGGTTGCGCTGCGCGACCAATACGACCCGCACGGCGGACGGGCGATGGGCAGCCGCGGAATGCTGGGCAGCGAAATCGCCGAGTGGGGCGGCGATATGCTCTACGTCAACAAAAGCGGCGGCAAACCCCTGTTCGCGACCGAGTACAACCGCAACGAAAATCTCCGCCGTTATTGGGACGACGATTCGCCGCCGTATCACAAAGACGGCAGCGGTGCAGGTCAGGGCGCCGCGTACAATATGAATCAGGACTCATTTGCCATTGAAAATGTGATCCGATGGGTTGAATATTGGCGCGAACGACCCGGGACCGGCCGACGGGTCAGCGCCGGCGGACTGAATATCATCTTCTCCGATACCAACACACACCATCGCGGCGAAGAAAACTACCGGCGCAGCGGCGTTGTGGATCCGATGCGGATTGCCAAAGACGCCTTTTACGCCCATCAGGTTATGTGGGACGGCTGGGTCGGCCATGATCGGCCCCGCGCGGCGATAGTGGGACACTGGAATTACACGCCCGGCACGGCCAGGGACATTACGGTGGTTTCCAGCGCCGAGGAAGTGGAGTTGTTTCTGAACGGCAAGTCGCTGGGACGCGGCAGCCAATCCCATCGCTACCTGTTCACGTTTAAGGATGTCGCCTGGCAGCCGGGCATGCTGCGGGCTGTAGGTTATGACGCCGACGGCAAACCGGTCTGCGAAGCGCAGCACGAGACAACCGGCCAGACCGTCGCCCTGAAACTGACGCCGCTGACGTCGCCGACCGGCTGGAAGGCCGACGGACACGATCTGGCGCTGGTGCAGGTCGAGACGGTGGACGAACAGGGACGACGCTGTCCGATTGCCTTCAATGAGGTCGAATTTGAACTGGACGGCCCGGCCGTTTGGCGCGGCGGCATTGCCAAGGGACCGGATAATTACATCCTTTCGAAAACCCTGCCGGTTGAGCTGGGCGTCAATCGTGTCCTGCTTCGTTCGACACCGGAGCCGGGCGACGTGCGGCTGACCGCTCGCAGCGAAGGCTTGAAACCGGTCGTGATCGAATTGCAGACTCAGCCCATCACACGGGTCGGCGGGTTAAGCCCGCAGTTGCCCGGTGACGATCTGCCCGTACGTCTGGATCGCGGGCCGACTCCCGCAGAACCGACGCTGCGCATTGTCCGTCGTTCGCTTCCGATTGCCGAGGCGGTTGCCGGCTCCAATCAGGACCAGGCGTCTTTTGCGATGGATGACAACGAGGCGACCGGCTGGCGCAGTCGCGGCGATGTTCAGGACGGCTGGATTCGCTTTGATTTGACCGAGCCGCAGTTGATTCACCAGGTCGCAATGAAGGTCGGCAGGCATCGGACGACCAGCTATCCGATTCGGGTAGCGATTGACGGCCGCGAGGTCTGGAGCGGATCGGTCGGACGCACGCTGACCTACGACACCATCGATTTTGAACCGACCAAAGGCCGCAGCGTGATGATTATGCTGGCCGGCGTCACGCACGTTGAGGACGCCTTCGGCGAAATCGTCGAAGTAACCGGCCTGCGCGACCAGGCCGACGGACGAGGCGGTCAGGGCCGACTGGATCTGATCGAAGTGGATATCTATGGACCCGGGCAAGATTAAGAATTGGCAAGATGTGTTGAAACAGGCAGTGTATTTATCCATAAAGACGTGATGGATAAGAAAAAATGTTCACTTTTTTATCGGAGGTATGTATGAACACAAAAAATGTATTGACAATGATGCTGGCGGCGATGTGCGTATTAGGACTTGCAGCCCGCGCGGAAATCGTCGTCACCACCGCGGACGGCAACGGCGCTGATACCTTTGTCGGCAATGATTCCAACAAGTCGCCAAACAACAACTATGGCGGCGGCATCACGCTCGATATCCGCTGGTGGGACGGCGTGCGGGCACATATCGGGTACATCCGATTCGACATCACGGAGATCGGCGGCATCGACCCGACCGGGGCCTACTTGAAATTATACCTGACCCAGGCGCAGAACTCCAGAACCTGGGACATTTACGGCCTGAATGATAACGCCGTGGATGATGCCTGGGGTGAGATGGCGGTTAACTACAATACCATTCCCGGTATGCTGCCGACAGAGACGCCGAGCAACGGCACGTTCAACCTGGATGAGGAAAAGACCACGTTCCTGGGAACGATGTTTGTTGGCGCCGGAGCGGGAGAGAAAACGTCGAATCCGGAATCGCTGGATTTGGCGCCGTTCATTAAACAGGACACCAACAATCTGATTACCCTCATACTGATAGGTTCCAACGATCCCGGCGACGGCGCGCAATACTATGTCCTGAGCAAAGAAGGCGCCGCCGCCTCAACGGACCCCAACCTGTTCCCGCCGAGCCTGATCCTGCCGACCGAGATTAATCCGTTCCAGGCGACCAATCCCAGTCCTCAAATGAATGAGGTGGTGTCGGAAGAGTTGACCCAGTTGTGCTGGACGGCTCCCGAACCGAACGCCCCCGAAGGGGTCATTACCTTTGACGTTTATTTCGGCACAAACGAGCCGAACCTCAACGAACCCGATTACGGCCTGGAGTACACCCTGGCCGTCGGCACGGCGGATGCCTGCGTGGCGTTGCCGATTGCTCCAGAGCCGCTGACAAAGTACTATTGGGTCGTCGATGTACATGATACTACGTACCCTGAGGTCACAAGAGGCCGCCTGTGGTCCTTTAACACCTTTAATATGCCGCCCTCGGTGGATATCGGGACAGATCAGTATATCTGGCTGGGACATCTGGGCGATCCTGCCACCGCAACCGCGACCATTACTGCGACCGTTACCGATGACGGCCAGCCGTTCGGCACGCTGACCTATCTGTGGGAACAGACCAGCGGACCGGAACTGACGATCAGTCCCAATGACGTCAAAGACCTGACTCAGGTATTTACGGAAGCCGGCGCCTATATACTCCGGTTAACGGCCAGCGACGGTCTGGCGTCCAATTATGACACGGTTCGAATTGTGGTGGGTCAGGATGCGTGTGATGCGGCTCAGGCCATGCCGGGTTACAGCGCCAACCCGATGGATTTCAATTCCGATTGTGTGGTGGACATCAATGATTTTGCGGACTTTGCCGCCGAATGGCTTGACTGTACCAGTTTGGATTGTCCGTAATGGGGCAAAGTGAGTATGTCGATAAAAAAACGGCGGGCGGCGGCGTTGTCGCCCGCCCTGGATTGTTCTTTTTTGTGGAGGTATGAATGATGAAAAGGTTACTTATGATGTTGTTGGTTGCGACGCTGGTTTCCGCGACGCAGGCCGCCGTGGTTTCGCTGGGCAGCGATGCGGATACCTGGGTGCGAGACGGCAGCGGCTCGAATTATGGCGACGCTCCCGAACTATACCTGTTGGGCGATGTCGGCAGAGTTGCTTACTATCGATTTGACCTGTCTTCTCTGGGGTCAGGCGCCACAATCCAGAGCGCTGCACTCACTCTGACCAAAGTCGCCGCACCTTGGGGACGCAGCGACTCGATGGTGACCAGTCGTGTGGGTATTGTCGGGCTGGACAACATAACAGGCAATACGCCTCAGAATTGGGACGAATTCGCCTTGACGGCCGGCAATGTCGGCGATGAATTCGTAGGCGGCAGCGGCGGCGCAGAGCCAATCGATCTGACCAGAGCGACCAACCTGGATGCAGAGGCCGGCGCCGATGTGTCCGAACATGTTGCAGACGGCGTTGTTTTTACGCTGACCGGTAATGATCTGGTTGATTTTCTTCAGGCAAGAGTTGACGAGGGTGGTCTGGTCACATTGATTGCGACATTAACACAAGCAGACCAGAGAGGTTTTTGGCTGGGTTCCAAAGAACACCCCGACGAGGCGTCTCGTCCCGTTCTGGAAGTAACCTACGTTCCGGAGCCGGCAACCCTTGCGTTGCTCGGACTGGGCAGCCTGGCGACCATCCGCAGAAAACGCGAATCGCTTTAACAGCGGACAGCATCGATGCGCCCGCGATTGGCCTGCAGGCG
>DSDR01000343.1 GCA_011048645.1 Phycisphaerales bacterium | reverse complement strand
GGATCGACCACCTCGATCTGCAGCTCCGAATGAATCGTCTCCATCATCCGTTTGAACACCTCGCATTCGCGGGCGGTCATTTCGCGCTCGCGGCGTTTCATCTGCTCTTTAAGGAGCTTGCGCTGCTCATCGGTCTCGGCGGCCCGACGACGGAAATGCCGCGTCTTGATCACCACGCCTTCATAGCCGTGCGGCACCTCCAGCGAATCGTTTTTGACATCTTCGCCGGCGCGTCCGAAAATCGCATGCAGCAGCTTTTCTTCCGGCGTCAGTTCGGTCTTGCTCTTGGGCGACACCTTGCCGACCAGAATATCGCCCGGCGCCACCCGCGTCCCTTCGCGCACCACGCCGTATTCATCCAGATTGCGCAGCGCCTTTTCGCTGACGTTTGGAATATCCCGCGTGAATTCTTCTCGCCCCAGCTTGGTCTCGCGCACTTCAATGCTGAACTCATCAATATGAACGCTCGTGAACACATCGTCTTTGACCAGCCGCTCGCTGATCAAAATCGCGTCCTCGAAGTTATACCCGTCAAACGGCACAAACGCCGCCAGCACATTCCGTCCCAGCGCCAGCACCCCCTCGCTGGTGCCTCCGCCGTCGGCAATAATCTGGCCCTTTTCGACCTTTTGTCCCAGCGTCACGACGGGCCTTTGATTCAGGCACGTCCGCTCATTCAGACCGACAAACTTTCTGAGCGGATACTCATCGGTCTGATCAATCACGATGCACGACCCATCGACCGCCGTGACCGTCCCGGCCTGTCGCGCCCGCACGACCATACTTGAATACTTGGCCACTTCCACTTCCATACCCGTACCCACCAGCGGCGGCTCAGTGGTCAGCAGCGGCACCGACTGACGCTGCATATTGGACCCCATCAGCGCGCGGTTGGCGTCGTCGTGCTCCAGGAACGGAATCAACGCCGCCGAAACGCCCACCGTCTGTCGCGGCGAAACGTCCACATAATCAACCTCGCTGCTGTCCACCTGCGTCAAGTCGCCTTCCTGCCGCGCCAGCACCAGCCCTTCGTGCAGCCGATTGGTCGAGGTATCGACCATACTCGGCGGCGCAAAAATCGCCTTCATTTCCTCGTCGGCCCGCAGATAGGCAATTTCATCGACGACCTGCTTATTTCTGACCTTGCGATACGGCGTAATCAAAAAACCGTATTCATCGACCTTGGCAAATATCCCCAGCGACACGATCAGACCGATGTTCGTGCCTTCCGGCGTCTCAATCGGACAGACGCGGCCGTAGTGACTGATGTGCACATCACGCACCTCAAAGCCGGCGCGTTTGCGGTTCAACCCGCCCGGCCCCAGTGCGCTGAGCCGCCGTTCGTGCGTCAACTGACTCAGGGCGTTGGTCTGATCGACCACCTGACTCAGTTCGCCGCGACCGAAGAAAAACTCGATGCTGCTCGAAACGCTCTTGCTGTTGACCAGATCCGCGATCCGCGCGACCTCTTCGGGCGATTTCATACTCATCCGTTCCTGGACGGTTCGCCGCAGCTTGAGCAGGCCTTTGCGCACCTCGCCGGCCGCCAGCTCATCAATCGTCCGCACCCGACGGTTGCCCAGATGATCAATATCGTCAATCTCTCCTTCGCCGTTGCGCAGGCCGAGAATATACTTCATCGTCTGCAAGAAGTCCTCAGCGCACAACCGCATCTCGCTCAACTCAATATCGGTGCCGAACTTGCGATTCAGACGAAATCGACCGACCGCACCGAGTCGATAACGATTGGTATCGTAAAATTTCTCCTCAAAAAGCTGTTTGGCCTTGTCCAGATTGGCCGGGTTGCCCGGACGCAGACGCGAATAAATCTTCAGCAGCGCCTCGTCATGCGTTTCACAGCCGTCCTCGGCAACCGTATTCAATACCAGCGGATCAAGCGCCTGGGGAATCACTTCCACCGCGTCCAGACTGCTGGCCTGAAGCGCCGTGATCGCATCGCCGATCTGTGTGCCGGCCTCCACGAGAATCTCGCCCGTTTCGGTATCGACAATCGGCCCGACCGCCCACATCGTCGGCTCCAGTTTCTTGGTCTTGACCTTCTGGGTCTTGTAAAACAGGCGCAGGATATCCTCGGTCTTGCCGTATTTTTCATCCATCGCTCGAAGAAACGCCGTGGCCGGAATCTTGCTCGACTGGTCAATGCGAATCACCAGCACGTCCTTTTTGGTCACGCTCATCTCGATCCAGCTTCCGCGCTCGGGAATAATCCGCGCCCCGTGCAGCAGCCGGTCGCCGTCCTTGCTGTCAATCACAAAATCCACGCCCGGACTGCGGTGAAGCTGATTGACGATGACGCGCTCGGCCCCATTGATGATAAACTCGCCGCCCCCGATCATCGCCGGTATCTCGCCCAGATAAATCCCCTGCTCGGCCACATCGGGCGCGTCCTTGCGTTTCAGCCGACAGTGTACTTTCAGCGGATAGGCGTAGCTCAGACGCAATTCCTTGCATTGTTCGATGGTATAACGCGGCTTTTCCAGCTCGTAGCCCAGATATTCCAGCTCAACCGTCTTGTCATAGCTGACAATCGGAAACACTTCCCGAAACAGCGACTCCAGACCAATATCGGCGCGCCGGTCCGGCGCAACATCAGACTGCAGAAAACGCTCATAGCCTTTCAGCTGCACTTCAATCAGATCGGGAACTTCAATGGCATCCGCGATTTTCGCAAAATTACGGAGTGTTCGTGATCTCATGCGACCAGTCTCCATTATGCTTGATGCGTTCATTAACTATTGAATAATTACACAAACAGCGCTTATAGACAAAACGCTCAACTCGAAATCCGAATTTCAAGGCACGGATCCCTTGTTTCTTAAAAGATCAAAATAAGCCCGCCTGCCCCTTAAAAACATCAAGACCCGCAGCGGCCGGAACGTTTGTCCCGGCCGCCGTTCGGGCTTATGTTATCGGTCTTTGTTTCGAATAACGCGGTCGTTGCCTCGTTATTCCGGCCGCGCCGGTTTAACCGGCCGCGCGGCATAAAACCTCCGTTACCATCAACACCGTTAAACCAGTTCCACCGTCGCGCCGGCTTCTTCAAGCTGCTTCTTGGCCGCCTCGGCCTCGTCCTTGCTGACGTTTTCCTTGACGGGCTTGGGAGCGCCATCGACCAGGTCTTTGGCTTCCTTCAGACCCAGATTGGTCAGGGCGCGCACTTCCTTGATCACCTGGATCTTCTTATCGCCGATGCTCTTGAGCATCACCGTAAAGCTGGTCTTCTCTTCGGCCTGGTCGCCTTCGCCGCCGCCCGCCGCCGGGCCGGCCACCATCACCGCGCCGCCCGAAGCCGGCTCAATGTCATAGGCGTCCTTCAGATAATCCGCCAATTCCTTGGCCTGAATCAGGGTCAATCCCGCAATCTTGTCTCCCAGTTCCTTGATGTCCGCTGCAAATTCACGTTCCGACATTTTATAAACTCCTGTTATACACTGCGCCGCAAAGTAGCCGGACTCCGCCGTCCGTTTAACCGCTTGCTCGGACAACTCTGCAGCAAACCGAATTAGTTCTTAGTTCTTAGTTCTTAGTTCTTAGTTACTTTCCTTAGGCCGCTTCTTTTTCGTGCCGCTCGATCAGGCTCTTGATGCAGCCGGCAATCGTACCGCCGGCGCCCAAAATCGCTCCGGCCACGTTGCTGCCCGGCGAGAGGGCAATTTGCACCACGCGCCCCTGCAGCTCGGCCCGCGTCGGCATCGCCGCCAGCGCCTTGACGCCCGCTTCGCCGTCCATCACGGTCCCTTCGACAAACGCGCCTTTAAGCTGAATCGTCTTGAGCTTTTTAGCCCACTCGACCACTTCCTTGGCGACGCTGCCGGCCCCGTCGCCGCCGAACACCACCGTACACTGCCCGGACGCAAACAACGCGGCCGCCGACGACAACCCCAGTTCATCCAACGCCCGACGCATCAAATTATTGCGAACGACAACCGCACGCATCCCCTTTTGCTTTAACTCGCCGCGCATCACGTTGTTTTGGGTCCCGCTGACGCCCATCGTGGAAATCACCACAAACTCCGTCATCCCGGCAAACTTTGTGCTGTAATCGCTCTGAATCAGTTCTTTTACAAAATAACTCATACTTTTGCCTTTTTACCGTTGACTGTTTATGTTATCTTACGCACCACTAACGTCCAGCACCACCGACGGACTCATCGTCGCGCTGATACACACCTTTTTGATATACGTCCCTTTGGCGCCGCTGGGCTTGCTGCGTTTAATGTGATCGATAAACGCCTGGATATTCTCCTTCAGCTTCGTGTCGTCAAAACTCAGCTTGCCGACCACGCCGTGCACGTTGCCGCCCGAATCATTGCGAAACTCGACCTTGCCGGCCGCAAATTCCTTGATGGCCGTCACCACATCGGCCGTCACCGTCCCGTTCTTGGGCGAAGGCATCTTGCCCTGCGGGCCGAGCACCCGACCCAATTTGCCGACCTTGCCCATCACTTTCGGCGAGGCAATCGCCACATCAAAATCCAGCCAGCCGTCCGAAATCTTCTTGATCAGCTCATCGCTGCCGGCCTCAATCGCACCGGCGGCTTTGGCCGCCTCGACCTCCGAATCGTCGCAAAAGGCGACCACGCGACGCGATTTGCCGATCCCGTGCGGCAGACTGATGGCGCCGCGAATCATCTGGTCGGCCTGCTTGGGATCGATACCCAGATGCATCACGCATTCGACCGTCTGATCAAACTTAGTGCTGGCAAAAGTTTTCAGTTTCTTGATGACCTCGTCCAGACTCAGCGGATCTTTGACCGCTTTCTGGGCGTCGGCCTTGTAACGTTTACTTCGAAATTGCATCTTATTCTCCGCGAAAAAAGTGTCGTTTCGCTCCCACCGTCGCTGCCGTGGTTTGCAGGTTCCTTTCAGAACATCACAATTCGAAATCCGAAATTCGAATATCGAAATTCGAAACAAATTCAAATGCTCAAAACAATTCCGCTCAATCTGTTTGAATATTTTGTTATTTGAATCTTTACATTTGTTTCGGATTTAGAATTTCGTATTTCGAATTTTCTTTCTTAACTTTCGATCTCGATGCCCATGCTTCGGGCCGTGCCTTCAATGATTCGGTCGGCCTGTTCAAGATCATAGGCGTTCAGATCGTTGAATTTCGTTTCCGCGATCTTGCGAATCTGCGCCGGGGTCACTTTGCCGACCTTTTCCTTGTTCGGCACGCCGCTGCCCTTGGCCAGATTCGCCTCTTTCTTCAGCAGCACCGCCGCCGGCGGACTTTTGACAATAAAATCAAATGAACGATCCCCATACACCGTAATTTCAACCGGTATCGTCATTCCGTCGGCGTCCTGCGTTCGCTCATTGAACTGCGAAACAAACTGACCGATATTCACGCCGTGCTGACCCAGCGCCGGACCAATCGGAGGCGCCGGCGTCGCTTTGCCGCCCGGCGCCTGAAGCTTGATGACCGCTTTTACTTCTTTAGCCATTGATCAAATCCCGATAATATGTGCTTGTCTCTCACAAAATGGGCCTCAAACCCATCAAAAATTCAGGTACGCCTAAAGGGGGCAAACCGCCCCGCGGACACACCTACACTTTCTCAATCTGCCAGTACTCAATATCCAGCGGCGTGCTGCGCCCGAATATCGTCACAATCACACGCACCACTCCGCGTTCGGCGTCGATATAATCGACCGTTCCCTCAAAATTCTCAAACGCCCCCTCGCGAATCTTGACCATATCGCCCTTTTGAAACTCCACCTTGATATTCGGCGTATCTTCCGGTTTTTCCGCTTCTTTGAGCATCTTGGCCACATCGGTGTCGCGCATCGGCGTCGGAATCCCTTCGGTCCCGATAAAGTCGCCCACGCCCATCGTGTCCTTGATAACGTACCAGGCATCCTCCGGCACGCGACCGTCTTCTTTCAACTCCATCTCCATAAACACATAGCCCGGATACAGCTTGCGCTTATGGACCCGCTGTTTGCCCCCGCGAATCCGCTTGACCTGCTCGCTCGGAACCAGGATGCGCCCGACGCTCTTGACGCCTTCCACCTGCATCTTCCGCGCCAGCGCTTCGCGCACCTGCTCTTCCTTATTCGAAGCGACCCGTAATACAAACCATTGCATTGCCATCGACGCTGTGTCCTTGACCAAGCCCGCTGCTGTTAATAAAGTCCGACTATCCCGCTGAAGAAATAGCCCAGCAGAATATCCCAAAAACCGATGCCCGCCGACATCACCGCCACGACAATGATGACCACGATCGTCGAGTTGACGATTTCCCTGCGACTCGACCAACTGACCTTCTTGATTTCGCCCTCGGCGGCAATCAGAAAATCCGCCACCGACGGACGATTGCTCAGCCACCAGATCAGCGCCGCAAACACCGCACACACGCCGGCCGGAAGCAGCGTCTCAATCCACACATTATCAGTGGCCGCTTGAAGCTTCTGATGAAGCACCACGCACCCGTAGGCCGCTATCACGAAACACACCAGGCCGGTCCACAGACGGGTATTTTTGCCTTGTCCGCGTTTATAGATCGTAAGATTCATTGTCGATGTCACCTCATAGAAACAGGATCGCCGTCGTCTCGTTCGGTATCACGGTGCCGATAAAAACAGGTCAGGAGGGATTCGAACCCCCAACCTGCGGTTTTGGAGACCGCTGCTCTGCCAGTTGAGCTACTGACCTGTGTGCCGCTATTTTCGACGGATCTTATGAACCGTATGCGTGCGGTCGCGCTTGCAGAATTTCTTCAATTCAATCTTCGGCACACCGCCCTGAATATTGACGGGCGTACGATAATTGCGGTCGCCGCACTCTTTACACTCAAGCCAAACCCATTCGGTTTTCTGCGCCTTGGCCATATGCTGCTAATCCTCTCTAAACACGACAACCTCCCCGCCCCTTGACGCCGCGGAAAGGTTAAAAAGAGGCGCCGCACCCACCCGCGCGGCGCCGTCCGAGTTAGTGAATCGTTATTCAACAATCTTGGTGACAACGCCGGCGCCGACCGTACGTCCGCCTTCGCGAATCGCAAAGCGAAGGCCTTCTTCCATCGCGATCGGAGCAATGATCTCGGCCGCCATTTCGATGTTGTCGCCCGGCATACACATCTCAACCGGCTTGCCTTCACGGCTGCGAATCTCGGTAATGGCGCCCGTGACATCCGTTGTCCGGAAGAAGAACTGCGGGCGATACCCCGGAAAGAACGGCGTATGACGGCCGCCTTCGTCCTTGGTCAGCACGTACACTTCGGCATTGAACTTGGTATGCGGCGTAATCGAACCGGGCTTGGCGATCACCTGACCGCGCTCCAGTTCTTTCTTCTCAACGCCGCGAAGCAGCAGACCCACGTTATCGCCGGCCTGACCCTGATCCAGTGTCTTATTGAACATCTCAACGCCCGTACAGGTCGTCTTGCGAATTTCCTTGGATAAACCCACGACCTCAACTTCGTCGCCGACTTTGACAATGCCGCGCTCAACACGACCGGTACCGACCGTGCCGCGACCTTTAATGCTGAACACGTCCTCAACCGGCATCAGGAACGGCTGATCGACCGCACGCTCCGGAACCGGAACATAGTCGTCCACCGCATCCATCAGCTCATCAATGCACTTGCAGGCCTCTTCGTCTTTGCCTTCGCTTTCCATCGCCTTCAGTGCCGAGCCGCGAATAATCGGAATATCATCGCCGGGGAATTCGTACTTGCTCAGCAGCTCGCGCAGTTCCATTTCCACCAGGTC
>DSDR01000050.1 GCA_011048645.1 Phycisphaerales bacterium | reverse complement strand
GTTGCGGGACTAAATCCTCACGCCGGCGAAGACGGCCAGTTCGGCGATGAAGAACAGCGCATCATCAAGCCGGCCATTTTGCTGGCTCAGGAAGCGGGCATCTTCTGCGAAGGGCCTTATCCGGCCGATTCGCTGTTTGTCCGCGCCGTCCGCGGCGAGTTTGACGGCGTGGTGGCGATGTACCACGACCAGGGGCTGATTCCGGTCAAGATGCTGGCCTTCGACCGTGCCGTTAACGTGACTATCGGCCTGCCGATTATCCGCACGTCCCCGGCACACGGCACGGCCTTTGACATTGCCGGCAAAGGCCTGGCCAAACCCGACAGTATGAAATCAGCCATCAAAACGGCCATTGATATGGCCAAGACAAAAAAATATTGAATGTAAAATAAAGAATGCCCGACAGCAAGGAGAACAAAATGAGACTTTCCGCACTGAAAACACAAAAAACCAACGAGCATGAAAAGGTACAAATTTTTATCGATGGTTCCAACTTGTATCATGGACTGAAAAATGACTGCTCTAACACAATGTTGGATTTTACTCTTTTCGCAGGGATGCTTTGTCGAGGGCGCACATTAATACGCAGCACCTATTATATTGGAACGATCGATGCGACACGCAACAAGGACCAAGCTCAAGGTCAACAAAAATTTCTATCCAAGTTAAGATATTATCCCTATCTTGATGTAAAAACAAGACCTCTTACCTATAAAAAAGGGGGTGCTGTTGAGAAAGGGGTGGACATATTGATTGCAACTGATATGTTGACAGGAGCACTCCGAAATTGCTATGATACTGCCGTGCTTGTCAGTGGAGATGGGGACTTTGCCCCTGTTTTGGATGAAATTAAACGAGCCGGTAAGCAGGTAGAAAATGCGACTTTTTCATCCTGTCGCTCTGATGCACTGGTTAATGCGAGTGACTTGTTTATTGAACTAACAAAAGAAGACCTAAAAGATTGCTTTATTAAAACAAAATAAGCCAACCCTGCCGTGCAGGGTTGGCGAGTTAATCAGACGCCCATCACTTATGTGTGCGATTGGACGCGAGTTAATTCGATACACATATTCTTATTATACGAATTGTTTCGGCAAAGTCAAAAGATTTTTTAAGTAATTCTTGAAGAATTCAAAACGGCTTATTGAGATATTAGATAGGTTTATTTTGAGGGGCTGTTTTTCTGACCCATGCAGACCAAACAAGACATTGAGCGGCTGTTGGCCGGGGCGGGATTGTCGCCGAATCGGCGGCTGGGTCAGAATTTTCTGATCGACCTGAATCTGATGAGGATTCTGGCCGAGGCGGCGCATCTGACCGATCAGGATGTGGCGCTGGAAGTGGGGACGGGCACCGGCTCATTGACCGAAGAATTGGCTTCGCGGGCCGGGTACGTCATTACGGTGGAGTACGATACCGGTTTGGCGCGATTGGCGGCGTCCCGGCTGGCGGCGTTTGACAATGTCTCGGTTTTGCAGGGCGACGCCCTTGAAAGCAAGAACGCCCTCAATACCGAGATGCTGGCGGCGATTGAGTCGGCGCGGTCGCAATACGCCGGTCGGCTGGTGCTTGCGTCCAACCTGCCGTACAGTGTCGGTTCGGTGGTGATGGCCAACCTGATGGTCGGACCGGTCACGGCCGATGCGATGGTCGTGACGGTGCAAAAGGAAGTCGCCGACCGGATGGCCGCGACGCCCGGACACGATGAGTACGGCACGCTGAGTATTCTGATGACCGCGACCGGTCGGGTGCATTTGCTGCGAAAGCTGCCGGCCTCGGTCTTTTGGCCGCGGCCGCAGGTCGAATCGGCGATGATCGTATTTGAACGCGATCCGAAAAAAGCGGCGCAGATTCACGATATGGCGACTTTTCGACAAGTCATTACGTTGTTTATGGGGCATCGGCGAAAGATGCTCAAGGCTTGTGTCAAGTTTGCCGAGGGCGCGCTGGCCCATATTCGCCATTGGCCGACGATCTTCGAAGAGGCCTTCGTCGATCCGCATCATCGCCCCGAAGAACTGACCGCCGCCGACTATATCAATATCGCCAATTTGTGTTATGAACAAACAAAGTAAAGAGACGAGTTTTTGTTTTGAAAAGAACAATACCCATAACCGAAAATGCTGGAATGCTTTATGAATGAACATCAACGCGCGATGGATACCATCGCTGTGCATAAACAGGTACTGGCTCAGCTTGAGAGGCGCGGCCTTGAGGCTCTGTCGGCCGCCGCGTCGCTGCTGACCGAACGCCTGGCCGGCGGCGGGTGCGTGTATGTCTGCGGCAACGGCGGCTCGGCGGCGGACGCTCAGCATATCGCCGCCGAACTGGTCGGGCGGTTCGCTCGTGAACGCAAAGGACTGGCCGCTGCGGCGCTGACAACGGATACCTCGATTCTGACGTCCGTGGGCAATGACTACGGCTTTGAGCAGGTGTTCGCGCGACAGGTCGAGGCGCTGGTGCGACCGGGCGATGTGCTGTGGGCGTTTTCCACCAGCGGCACGAGCAAGAATGTACTGGCCGCCGCGGAGAAAGCAAAACACCTCGGCGCTGCAATCCTGGCCTTTACCGGCAAGCCCGATACGCCGCTGGAACAGATGGCCGATGTCTGTCTGGCGCTGGATGGACCGACCGCGACCGTTCAGGAAGTTCACCAGCTCGCTTATCATATCATTTGCGATCTGGTGGAAGAAGCGTCAATGAACACGCCAATACAACGCAAAGGAAAAACGATCTTATGAGAAAAAATGTTATTCTGTTGGGTATCGGTATAATGTTTTCGCTGTCGGTCAGTGTTTTGGCGGCGACCAACGGCGTCCAGACCTTTGATCTTTTGTTCAAGTCCGGCGATGTATTGTGGATCGGCGAGGACATCGGCGGCGAGTATGAGTTGTCTGTGCTGCATCAGGTCGTCGTCCGCGATGAGGGGGTAGCCGCCGGACAATCGGAATTAAAGACCTATCGCCAATGGGCGCCGATTGCCGCGCTGGATATGTCTGTTCGTACAGAAGCGGCGATCAAGCTGGAGCCGATTTCCGACGGCCGCTGGGGGCATTCGGATTTAACCTGGACGCTGCGCTCGCCGGATGAAGATAAAACGCTGACCGAGGCATTTATCGCCCACATCCAGGCCGGCGGCAGCAATGCCGAGAGTTTTTATGCCGCAAAGCAGGTCCCGGCTAAACAGTCGCCGCTTGTCCGCGGCGCCGACGCCGAGCCGCTGTACTTTTCCGACCGCGGCCTGTTTTTCAACTATACCATTGGTTCGGCCTATGTCTTTGTTCGCAGCGGACTGGTATTGGTATTCACCCATCAGCCGACAAAAGCCGTCGGACTGGATACGATGCACGGCTTTATTGTGATGCGATTCAACAGCTCGTCCAGACAATAGAGAATTTTATGGCTCATCAAAAGCTGAAACTTGTGATTACCGCCGGCGGGACGCGGGAATATCTTGATCCGGTGCGATTTATCAGCAATGCCAGTTCGGGGCAGATGGGCTATGCGCTGGCGCGGGCGGCCTTGCGGGCCGGACATACCGTAACGCTGATTACCGCCCCGACCGCACTGAAACCGCCGCAAGGCGCTAACAGGGTATCCGTCCGGACCAGCGACCAGATGTTTCACGCCGTTAAAGAGGCTTTTTCGGATTGTGATGTGCTGATTATGGTCGCGGCGGTATCGGATTACAAGCCGGCACAAACCAGTCCCGTCAAGCTCAAAAAGCAAAAGTCCGAACTGACGCTGCATCTGGTCCCGACCCGCGACATTCTGGCCTGGGCAGGGCGACATAAACAATCGTTCCAGCGGCTGGTTGGTTTTGCCCTTGAAGATCGCGACCTGTTTGCCAACGCCGAGGAGAAACTTCGCAAAAAACGGCTCGATATGATCGTCGCCAACACCCCCGAGGCTATCGGGGTCGGCGCTTCGGTCTTGCACGTCAAAACCCCCGACGGAAACTGGCAGACGCTTAAACACGCCGCCAAATCCCGTCAGGCCGCCGCACTGATCGCCATGATCGAACAGCTCGTGTAAAACGCACGGGGGTTTATGTCGCCTCGAAAAAGCCATCCAGCAAACGCCACAGGACTTCCCGCATCGGGACCGGATAGGCGCAGCCTGCGCGAATCTGCTCAGGCGACTGGATAAACGGCCCGTCGGTCAATTCATCGACGCAGTGGGCGAGCATTTGTTCGATGCTTTCGGCGGTGTATTCCAGATGAAACTGCAACCCCAACACCCGCCGGCCATATACAAACGCCTGGTTGGCGCAGGCCCGGCTTTCGGCCAGATGTATGGCGCCCGACGGCAGGGCGAAGGTGTCGCCGTGCCAGTGGAACGCCTGAAAACGTGCCGGCAGGGCATCGGCCAAAGGCGAGTCCGCCGCCGCGGCGGTGCGCGACACTTCAAACCAGCCGATTTCCTTGTGGGCGTTGCGGCTGACCTGACCGCCCAGCACATCGGCCAGCAACTGCGCCCCCAGGCAGATTCCGATCAGCGGCTTATCATGGTCGATACACGCGCGGAGAAATGTTTTTTCATCTCTGAGCCAGGGATATTCGTCTTGATCATTCACATTCATCGGCCTGCCCATCACGAAGGCCGCGTCAAACGCCTCCATCGGCGGCAGCGGCTGACCGGCGTACAAATGAATCGGTTCAACGATATGGCCGCGCTGGGCCGCCCATATCGCCAGATTGGCCGCCTCTTCAAACGGTACATGCATTAGACTGAGAATTCGCATGGGGATCCCTTTTCATTGATTGTTGGTATTCGCACGCAGTAAGGTAAAGGGTTCCAGCCGCACGGGCAAACGCAGCCGCACTTCGTTTTGAGCCACGTCAAGCCATCGGCCGTCGAAGGTCTCGAGCGGATCGGGCAGCGTCAGCGTCGTTAACGACCCGTCGGGGCAGAGGGCGTGAAGGGTTTGGCCGGCACAAAGTCTGTTGCGAACGCGCAGCACGCATCCGTTTGGCTCGACGGACTCCACCTCGGCGACAAAGAGGCTGTCGCCTTCGGAATGACTCCGCTGCCATTGGTAGTCCTCCGGACCGACAGAGCCTTTAATGAATCCGGTGCTGTAGCCGCGATTGGGCACGCAGTTGAGCCAGGCCAGCGCCTCGGCGGCGGTAAACGACGTGCCGTCCAGAATCTGCCGATACAGGCTGACGACCGAGGCGATGTAATGAATCGACTTCATCCGGCCTTCAATCTTGAGTGATCTGACCCCGGCCGCGACCAGCGACGGCACAGACTCAAACAGTGCAAGTTCTTTGCTGTTAAATAGGTACAATCCTCGTTCGTCTTCGGCAACCGGTATATACTGACCCGGACGGGTTTCTTCGACCAGGGCGTATCGCCAGCGGCAGGGGTGTTTGCATTGGCCGCGATTGGCTCGACCGCCGGCCAGATAATCGCTGATCGCACAGCGTCCCGAATACGAAAAACACACCGCACCGTGGATGAAAACCTCGGTTTCGATTCGCCCGCGCGTCTGAGCACAGATTTGCTCGATTTGCGAAAGCGACAGTTCTCTGGCCAGATTGACCCGCACCGCACCCCGTCGGGCATACTCAAGCGCGGTCTGGGCGTTGGTGGTGTTGGCCTGTGTGCTGATGTGAAGGGCGGCTCGCAAATTGTGCTCGCGCAGCGCCGCCAGCAGCCCCAAATCCGCCACAATAAAGGCATCGGCGCCCATGTCGTCCAGCGTCCGGGCCAGTGAAACCAGGCGGTCGATTTCATCTGAAAACGGATAGATATTCAGGGTGATATAGCCCTTTTTGCCGCGGTCGTGCAGATAGCGCAGGCCCTGCTCGGCCTGATCGAGCGTGAAATTACCTGCATAGCTCCGCAGCGACCCGAATTCAAGGCCGAAATACACCGCATCGGCCCCGTAGGCAACCGCCCACTTGAGTTTTTCGAGCGTCCCGGCCGGGGCCAGCAGTTCCACCGTGTTGTGAGGGTTCGTTCCCATGGTTTTTTTGTAACTCGTCCTGGAGCTTATTGAAACAGCAAACAGGGTGTTGGAAAAGAAAAAACAGTTGCTTTTTCGCACGAAAAAACATAACACTACCGCTTATGACAAACCCTGCTGAAAAACCTGTGATCGTCATCGGGCTGGGCAATCCGCTGATGGCCGATGAGGGTATCGGGCCGGCGCTGGTCGCGGCGCTGGCCGAGATGGCCCGGGCGGGCACGCTGCCGACGGACGAGGTAGAGTACCTGGACGGCGGCTGCGGCGGGATGTATCTGCTGCACTCGATGGCGGGACGCCGAAAGGTCATCCTGATTGACTGCGCCAAAATGGGACTTGCCCCGGGCACGCTTCGGCGGTTTACGCCGGACGATGTGGCCACCGTCAAGCAAATGACCCATCTGTCCCTGCACGAAGTGGATATTCTGCGCGTGATAGAGATGACCGAGATGATCGATCAACGCCCCGGCGAAATCGTCATCTTCGGCGTCGAGCCGGAACGCATCGAGATGCAAATGCACCTGACCGACGCCCTGCAAAAACGCATCCCGGACTACCTGGCGGCAATTGCCGAGGAAATCAATAAAACGTAAGTCGTTTACGAAACAAATACAATCGACTTCGGCTAAAGGTTGAATCCGAAATTTTGTTTTTTAATCTCTCAGACGGACCTCTTAACAGTACTGTAAGCGATTTCCGTACCGCAAAAAGAGGCAATCTTTGCCCCGGCCCGAAAGGCCAATCTATACCGGCCCGGCCCAACAGGACGGGGCCAAACCTTAATGGTTTCTATCTGCATTTATATATCGCCATAAACACCATATAGGCAATCAGAAACAAAATGGCGACTGTAATGGAGTTGACGGAACACTTAGTTTTTTGGCTTTGTCTTGGTTGATTTCATTCAATTTATCGGCGATGTGCTCATAGGTATCAATGATGTTCTCACGAACCACCTCATTTGTGTGTGCGTCTTTCAACAGATCTTTTATGCTGCCGGGATATTCGAAATCCTTGACTTGAAAGGCCGTCAGCGCCTTCAGAATACAAGCAACCAATCCCCCTGCGTGAATAATAAGGAAAACAAGAGCAAATAGCGGCAGACAGATACATCCTTCTGATTTAAAGCATCCAAGCAACTCAGTCGTCGTGTCAACCCTATAGTTGCATAAAATAAACAGGTATTTATAGCAACATGGCTTTAGACTTGATTATATTGAATTTTAAGCGGTTTTGCTGTTGCTGTTCAGAATTAACCGTTGGTGAAATCTACTGATGCTGACCTCGTTTTCCGGTCTGGTCATACTCCAGCAGTTTTTTTCAGCGTTGCATCTGAAGCAACGCTTAAACAATTGTTTGGCAAATCTGAATCACGGGAAAATCTTCAATCGGGCAACGGTGTTCATGCAGTTGATCCTCCATGTCCTCCTGGGCTATCGGGAACTTCAGGACAGCCGTTATTATCGTGACGATCCACTGGTCAAACGTTTATTGGGATTGAATCAGTTGCCCGATGTGGCCACGGTGAGCCGTGCCTTGAAAGAAGCAACAGCCGATAGCGTTGGACATTTGCGTCTGTTGCTGCGTGATGTGGTTCTTGAGCGGCTGCGAAGTATTCAGCCGGCTCGTGTGACGCTGGATTTTGACGGCTCTGTCCAATCCACGCGGCGTAAAGCCGAAGGAACGGCGGTCGGATTCAACAAGAAGAAAAAAGGTGCACGCAGCTATTATCCTTTATTCTGCACCTTGGCCCAAACCGGCCAGGTCCTG
>DSDR01000286.1 GCA_011048645.1 Phycisphaerales bacterium | reverse complement strand
TTTTTTTCGAACCATATATCCGTCGCTCTCTTTTTGGCTTATTAGAAACCGCTTGCTATTATAACATTTTTATTTTTTTATGTCAACGCCCTGTTGACAAATTACGGGGCTTTTGCTATATTTCCGCCGGTCAATGACATACAGATGACGATAAAAACCGGTCTATGACACAAAAAAGAGGATGCCATGAGCCATTCAACCCATTATACCACAGCCCCCGAAGACCGCATCCCCATCCAACAGAAAACCGCTTATGCCGTCGGGATGTTCGTCAACAACTTACAGGCAGCCGCGTTGCCGGCAATGGTGGTGATTTTGAATCTGGGTCTGGGTATGGATCCGGTGCTGGTCGGGCTGATCGCCGCGATTCCCCGTATTTTCGACGCGGTTTCAGATCCGATGGTGGGCTATATCTCGGACAACGCACGAACCCGATGGGGCCGACGTAAACCGTTTATCTTTGTCGGGGCGCTGCTCGCAGGACTCGTCTTTGCCCTGATGTGGCAACTGCCTGAAGGGCACAGTCAGGCCTTTTATTTCTGGACCTTTTTGGCCGCCTCGATTTGCTTCTTTCTGGCCTATACGGTCTATGCGACGCCCTTTGTGGCCTTCGGTTACGAAATGACACCGGATTACCACGAACGCACGCGCCTGCACGCCTTTGCCAATACGGTCGGCCAGATTGCCTGGCTCGGCGTACCGTGGTTTTATGCCATCATGGCCAATGAAAACCTGTTCACGGACACCGTTCACGGCGCCAGGACATTGGCGATCGGCGTCGGCGTCACCGTGGCCCTGCTGGGGATCGTCCCGGCTATATTCTGTCGCGAGAAGTTTGCCTCGCTGGGCCCCGTTGAACACCGTAAAGGGTTCTGGGGCAATATGAATGAATTCTTCAGGGGGATCGGGACCACCTTCCGGTGTAAACCCTTTGTTAAATTATGTGCGGCCACCTTTCTTGTTTTCAACGGCTTCCAGCTTGGCATGTCCTTTTCAATCTATGTCATGATTTATTATCTGTTTAACGGCAGCGACGCCGAGGCCGGCAAACTTCTGGGCTGGTTCGGGATGCTGACCTCAATTGCCACATTTGGCGTGATCCAACTGACCGGCTGGGTCGCCACCCGAATCGGAAAACGCAATACCTTTCTGATAACCATTTCGTTGTCCATCGTCGGGTACGCCCTCAAGTGGATTGGTTACAATCCCGAATACCCCTATTGGCTGCTTTTTGCCGCCCCGTTTGTTGCTTTTGGAACCGGCTCGCTGTTTACACTGATGGGGTCGATGATCTCCGACGTCTGCGATTATGACGAACTTCAGACGCAGCAGCGACGCGAAGGCGTCTTTGGGGCGATTTACTGGTGGATGGTGAAAATCGGGATGGCGATGGCGGGGCTGTTGACCGGTATTCTGCTAAAAGCTTCCGGCTTTGATGTGGCCCTCGAAACCGCCCAGCCGGATCAAACACTGCTGCTCTTAAGAGTATTCGACGTGGGTATCCCGATTATAACCTCAGCAATCGCAATCGGTATCATTGCAACGTACACCATTACAGAAAAAAAGGCCTACGAGATTCGCGCGGAACTGGAGCGGCGGCGCGGCAAAGTGACCGTATCACCACAGAATTCGGAATAACAACCGAAGACATCGAGAAAACGGCACATATATGCAGAAACGCATTGCAGTCTGTTGACGATCAACGGCGCACCGGACGCCGATTCGGGTCGCCGACGAACGCGGGCATCTATTCGCTGTCATTCGCACCGGCGAGCCGTTGTCGATTTCTGAAAAAAGGCCGGAGAGCACATCCCCGGCCTTCCATATACTTTCGATTGCACCGGCGCCTCACAATACCGCTTCCATCGGCGCCGCGGCCGCTACGGCATACAGCCGAGCTTTTCGCTCATACACCCCAGCCAGTCGGCGGCAAGAATCGCCAGATCGTTCAGATCTACCATACAATTTCCATCCAGATCGCCGGCAAACGGCGCATCGGCCGGATCGGCATAGGCAGCCTGGCAGGCGTCCGCATAGACGCCGACATTCACCACATCCGAAGTCGAGCCGACGGCATCCTCAGCGGTCAGGACAAAGTAGAACCACCCCGTATTGTCTATGGTCACCGTGGTCGTATGGGTATTCAGTCCGTCTTCGGGCTGATCAATGACGACCACGGGATTGTGAATCGTCACCACCGTCGCCGGATCGGTTTCCGTCAGAGCCGTATCCAGCGACCAGGTCATCGTCAGCGGACTCTTGCCGTCATCGACCACCGAACCGGACAGCGTCAATGTAACCTGTCCCGGCTCATTGGCGTCCATGCCCAGCCAGAGATACTGATCCGCTCCGGCATCCGCATGTCTCGGCGACGCATCAAACGTATTGAAATACCAGGTAAATCCTTCAATCACACCCACTGTGGGGTCTGTGATATGCACCGCCCAGTAATAGTACTTTTCAGGCTGAACAGGATAGCCCGCCTCAAGCAGATCGACCGACTCGGCGGTGATGCCCTCGGCCACCTGCACCACTCCCGCCTCAATCACATCCGGGCCGAGATTCGGGTCATAGAGAAGAATCTGGTCGCTTTCAAGAATAAACACATCGGCGGTTAGCGTATCGCCCGGACGATTGGGATCCGGATTGGTCCAGCGGAGCACAGGATCGGCAGGAAGCAGCGGATCGCCCACGGCCGGAACCGGTTTCAATGCCGGCGACCGCCCGTCCGGAAAGCCGATTCGGACATTGTCATACCCATAGAGGGCCGCGCCGCGACCATTGTAGTTGACATTGGTGAGTACAAATTTCAACGATTCGGCGTTTGAGGGGATCGTGTAATTAAAGGAATAGGTTTGCCAACTGCCTGTAACGGCAAATTCAGAGGCGGCTTCCCCAAGCAGGCCGCTGTTCCATGACTCAATCTTCAGACCGACGGCGGTGTTGTTACCGGCCGTTCCCAGATCGATGATATCGACCGTCGGCGAAATCGTCGTTCCCACGGGAATACCCCATTCAGCCAAACTCTCGGTACCGACCTGATACCACACCGACCAGGTGTTGTCGGAAGATTGAAGGGTAAGATAACCGCCCGGATTACCGCCGGTTGCGGTATGACCCGGTACCCAGGGACCGCCGCCGCCGGCGGCATTCCAGTCGGCCGCATTGATGTCAAAGCCGCCGTTGTTGACCAACAGCGCATACGCCGGCATCCCCAGAACGCCGGCCGCCAGCATACCGACAACAAAACTAATCCGTCTCATCGCGTTACCTCCTAAAAAAGTTGTGAATTGTTGTTTTCTTCCATGTACCTGACCTGACACCCTCAAAGACCTACTTTGGCTCATCATCAACCTCAACTCTGGGGTTGACTATACCCGATTCATTCACCCAAAGCAAGAAAAAACACGCGGTAAACTGAAAAATTTCAGAATAACAATCGGTTGCTACGCGATATGTTCTTGTGGCGCCTCCCCGTAACCCTGATAAAAAAAGGACTTGGAAATTTCCGACAACGATATGCGAATTTTTTTATTTCTTCGAGAAAATGCTTGACAATCCCGAAAAAATAGGTTATTTTTAATAAAAACCGATTGCTAAGCAACCGTGTTAACACAATTTCATTCACTTTTTTAGGAGGCAGTATGATGAGAAACGCAGCGGTCATTTTAGGGGTTCTGTGTCTTATTGGAGTCGTGCAGGCCGATCTGGTCATCAACGGCGCCGACCCCGGCGCGGCCTGGGCCGGATGGATGAATGTCTTCGAACTCGATCAGACCTATCTGTGGGGCAGTGCATGGGGGGCGGCGGATCTTCGGGCCACCTTTGATGATAACGGCGTGCTGACTCTCGCACCGAACACAAATGTCTGGAACCCGGAGGATGCTTACTGGGTCAAGCCGGATAACACGGGCAACAAAATCATGGAAGCCAACTTTATGCAGGAATTCGGCGGCGGCGCCCTTGCCGGCCAGACGGTGACGTTCAACTATATCGTGGGAACCAATACTCTGTCGGATGATTATACAGCGCGAGCGTTTATCAAAGTGCTGGATCCGGACGCCGGCTGGGCCACCGTTCAGTATGAATGGCTGGAACTGACCCCCGGCGCCGGGAGCCTTTCCCTGAGCATTGACAATATCGCCAACGCTCATACGCAGGTCGGATTCTCACTAATGGGTGTGCCGGTCGATCCCGCTGGCCCCGCAGCCGCAACCGGCGTGACCATCGTTCCTGAACCGGCGTCGCTGGCCCTGTTGGCACTGGGAACGGTCCTGCTGCGGCGACGAATGTAATACCACCTATCACGGCATGGCTGAATCGTACAGACCGGAATAATCAGAAAATGAGCGTTCCGGTCTGTATTGTGTAATTGATACCCTAAGTTGTGTTCCATCGGGGGGCGTAAGCAAGCCTATGAAACAAGCAACGACGACACACGTTCGCAACACGGTTTATCTGCTGTGTGTGCTGTTTGTCTCGGGCGTCTGTCTGCCGCAGGCCGTCTATCCGCGAGGGGATTTTAACCGAGACGGCTGGGTGAACCTGGATGATCTGCTGATTCTGGCCGAATACTGGCTGGAGAACGATTCGCCGGCTTGCGTCGGCGACGCCACAGGGAACTGCCGCGTCCGATTTACAGACTTTGCAATTATGGCCCAACATTGGGGCACGCTTTATTGCAGCCCGATGTCCGCCGCCGCGTCGAGCCGGGAAAACAGTTCTCTCTCGGCCGAGAAGGTGGTGGACGGCACGCTGGCAACACGCTGGTCAAGCGCATTTCTGGACAACCAATGGCTGGAGCTGGATATGGGACAGCTTCGCACCGTAACCGGCCTTTGCATCTTTTGGGAAGACGCATACGCGGCCCGATATAACATCGAAACTTCCATTGACCAAATCCACTGGACGCGCGTCTATACCAACGACAACGCCGCGGGACACTTCGACGATATTTCCTTTGCGCCGGTCATCGCGCAATACATTCGAATCAACTGCCTCCAGCGGGCCACCTCGTGGGGGTTTTCAATTTATGAAGTGTTTGTCAAGACCGACGACGACTGCCTGGCTGCCGGTCAATGGGAACTGGTCTGGTCGGATGAATTCACCGACCAAACAATTAATCCGGACAACTGGACCTTTGAGATCGGCGCCGGAAACTGGGGCTGGGGAAACGGGGAGTGGCAATATTACACAAATCGGCCGCAAAACGCACGAATTGAAAACGGCAAACTCGTGATTGAGGCCCGTCGGGAAAACTACGGCGGCAGGAATTACACCTCCGCCCGACTCAAGACTCAGGCCAAGCAGACGTTTCAGTACGGTCGTATTGAAGCACGCATCCAAATGCCGATCGGCGGACACGGGATATGGCCGGCCTTCTGGATGCTGGGCGAGACCTTTGCCGATGAGGGATGGCCAAGATGCGGAGAGATTGATATCGTCGAAATGATGAGCGGTTCGTTGAGCGATAACCGCACGGTCACAGCGGCAATCCATTACGCCGGCCTCAGCGGAAACCACACCTATCAAAGCGGCACGTGGACCATCAGCAGTCCCTTATCAGAGCAGTTCCGCACGTATGCGATTGAATGGGATCCTGCGGGTATTCGCTGGTATCTGGATGACATCAACTACTATACGCGAACATCCTGGAGCAGCAATGTCGGACCGTTTCCCGCGCCGTTCAATCAACCGTTCTTTATCATCCTGAACTTTGCCGTCGGGTCGCACTGGTGGGATCAAAACGTGACCGAGTCCACGGTTTCATTCCCGCAAACCATGGTCGTGGACTACGTGCGGGTGTATCGCAAAAATGAATGACCTGGTTTGATTTCGTTTTTCTCACCAAAACAGAAAATTCGAGGACGGCGTCCTGATCTCGGTTCTGCGAACCTGAAGGCGATTATCCAACTCAAATCCGGCCTCTTGAGAGGGCTGCGCGATGGGGCATCCCATTGATGGGCTTTATGCCGCACGGGGCAGGGTCGGAGACGGCGAAGGTGTGGTCGTTGTCGGGTCGTCGGGCGATTCGGGGTTCACGGTCGGCGGCGGCAGCGGAGGCAAGCCCCACGCCATACGCGCCTTATCGCAGCGTTCGTTGGGCAGGCCGTTTTCCCACGCTACAGGAAAATCACGACAAACCGAAGATCGTTGGTCGTAGATGCTGCAATAGATGTGCTTTCCTATTTCGCCGACCAGTGCGATACAGCGCGGTTTGGGCTGGTTGGTGCCGCGCATCACCCGCCGAAAATCATTGAGCTTTTCAGTCAACTCGACCGGGACGGTTCCGCCGGCGTCGTCGGCCTCGGCCCAATAAAACGACGCCCGATAGAAGGCACAACATGCCCCGCAGGCGATGCACGGATTTAATTCGTTTTGGACAGTTTCCATAAGCACGGTATCAAATCAAATCACGGTCAAAAAATCAATAGGCAATCGGGTCATTTTTTCATGTATCTTTGACGCCGGTCGGATGGGAATTTTTCGATGGCATAGCGCAGCATAGTCCGGGGCATCTCGGCGGCGTGGGCGTCGAGAAAGGTTTTTTCGGCGGCAAGACGGCGTTTGCCGATCTCACGAAGCATCCAGCCAACGGCCTTGTGGATGAGGTCTTCGGGGTCATGAATAAGCCGCCAGGCGATTGCGAGGGCATCGTCAAATCGGTTGTTTCGGATGAATGTCAGGGTGGCGAGCGCCGCAATTCGCCGCGGCCAGAGTATCGGGGCCGCGGCCAGATCGTAAAGGGGCTGCTTGTCGCGGTCAAGCAGGAACGCCCCGACGATGTTCGGCGCTGACAGATCGACCAAATCCCAGTTGTTGACCCATTTAATATGTTTCAGATAAAGCGAATAGACGGCCTCTTTGGCGGAGTCGTCGCCTCGTTCAAATTGTCGAACCAGCAGCAACAGGGCAAAAAGCCGCTCTTCGTGATAGGCCGACCGAAGCAACTTGAGGATTTGCGGTCGCGGCAGTTGGGCGTATGGCCCAATCTGTGACCGTAAAGCCGGAACGCGAATGCCGAGAAAGCGGTCTCCGCAACCGTATTGCCCTTTTGCGGTCTTGAAATACCGCTGCGAATGCTCGGCGACGGCCGGGTCGGCCATTCGCCGGAGCACTGCGCTGACCTCTTGGGCGGTCTGGTTCGGCATTGAGTTACTGTCCGGCCGGCTGAAGAACGGGCCGAGCCGCTTTGAGCGGGGTCGGGAAATTGTTGAAATTCAGCAGCCGGGCGATGATTTTGGGAATATCGGCGATGTCGTGCGTCCCCATAAAAAGAGATGAACCGGGACCAAACGCATAAATCGGCACATCTCCGGCCGTATGCCCTCCGGAATTCCAATCGGCCGTCGGCTCGCGTCGGTCGGCCTTGATCAGCAACCCGCCCGTCTCATGGTCGGCGGTCACAACGACCAGCGTATTGGTATCGCGTTCGGCAAAATCCAACGCCTCTTTAACCGCCAAATCGAACAGCAGCGTCTGACGAATAGTATTGTCGGTATCGTTGGCATGACCGGCCCAGTCAATCTGACTGCTCTCAATCATCATAAAAAATCTCGGCTCCGGTGCAAACCAATCTGCCTTTTTACTAAGCAGCCCGATCGCGACGCGGGTCATCTCATCAAGCATCGGCTCCGGGGCGTATGTCGTCATTCCGTCGTCGGCAAACAACCCCACCGCCGGCCCGGAATTCAACGCCGCCAATTGGTCGCGACTGAAGACCACTTTATAGCCGGCGGCGCGGGCCACTTCGATCAGATTGCGGCCGTCTTTTCGCTCC
>DSDR01000155.1 GCA_011048645.1 Phycisphaerales bacterium | reverse complement strand
TTTTGATTTTTACTCTTTGATTTTGCAATCTCCAAGGCCGCGCAGATGAGGCTAAGGGGCCGTCCGCCTGCGGTTTTATTATTCGACAAAGATGGGGGCTTAAGGGGCGTCGTTCTGTTTGACAACGGTTTCGTCGGATTTGGACGCGGTGAAATATTTTTCGAGCAGGGTTCGGAGTTTATCGCGAAGGATCGGTTTGCTCAGGTAGTCGTCGCAGCCGGCGTCGAAGCATTTCTGATCGTCGCCTTTCATCGCGTGAGCGGTCAGGGCGACAACGGGCAGGGTCAGTCCTTTTTGGCGGATTTGGCGCGTGGCGTTATAGCCGTTCATCACGGGCATTTGCATGTCCATAAACACCAGATCGAAGTTTTCTTTCTCAAGCCATTCAAGCGTTTCCTGACCGTTTTCAGCAATGACGACCGAAAATCCCATCCGCTTGAGCAGCGCCCGAATCAGCGCCTGATTGGCGGCGGAGTCTTCGGCCACGAGAATTCTTCCGGACATTCGTTTCCGGTCGGTTGGCCGGGGGGGTGACTCTGTTTCATCGGAGATTTGGGTTAGCGCATTATATGATTCGGTTGTCGGCATGTTGGACACATCGACGCCCGCCGGAATCCGCAGGGTGAAAACAGATCCTTTGCCCATTTCGCTTTTTAGCCGCAGCGAGCCGCCAAGCAGCCCGGCCAGTTGGCGCGTGATAGTCAGTCCCAGGCCGGTTCCACCGTATTTGCGGGTGGTCGAGCCGTCGGCCTGTGTGAACGCCTCAAAAATCAGCGCCTGTTTTTCCGGGGGGATACCTACGCCGGTGTCTTCCACATCGAAGCGGATGTAGTCCGTCTCATGAATGCGTTCCACATCGATATTGACAAAAACGTGCCCTTTGTCGGTGAATTTAATGGCGTTGCCGACCAGATTGATCAGGCACTGGCGAACGCGAACCGGATCAGTATGAATCATAACCGGCAGCGGGCAGCAGCGTAAAATCTCAAATTTGAGCTTTTTTTCCAGCGTCAGAGGACGCAGAAACGAATCCAGCTCGCTCAGGAACGGCTCCAGTTCGACGTCCACGATCTCGGTTTTGAGCTTGCCGGCTTCAATTTTTGAAAAATCCAGAATATCGTTGATCAATTCGAGCAGGCCGCGACCGCTGTTTAACACTGTCTTGACAAACATTCGCTGCTGATCGGTCAAGTCTTCTTCGGCCAGCAGCTCGCTGAAACCGATGATCGCGTTCATCGGCGTGCGAATTTCATGGCTCATATTGGCCAGAAACTCGCTTTTGGCGCGATTGGCGTCATTGGCCTGCTTGGCCATCAGATTGGCCCGTTCGGCCGACATCATCAATTGCCGGTTGACGTTTTTCAGCTCGGCGGTTCGCTCCTGCACCATTTCTTCGAGATGGTCGCGGTGGCGCTCCAGCTCCTGCTGGGCCTGATGGCGCCGGTCGATTTCTTCCTGAATGACATCGAGCATCTCGTTGAACGATTCGATGAGCATTCCGATTTCGTCTCGACCGGTCACTACGGCGCGCTGGCTATAGTCTTTGTTGTCTGAAACGCGGCGGGTCAAATCCACCAGACCTAAAATCGGTCGCGAGATCAGCGATTGAAGTCGCACCGACAGCAAGTACGCCATCAGTCCTGCAAAGCCAATGACCATGCCCATCGCTGTGAGATTATTTGTCAGGTGGGCTTTTAATTCGCTCAGGTCGGATTGAACCACCATCACGCCGAGCGGTTCGTCGTCAATTTGGATCGGCTCGAAAACGATCAGCTTTCCGGCGCGAAGGCGAAAACCGCTTGACTCAAGCGATACCTCTTCGTGTGCGTGATAACCCGCTCGAATATAGCTGGCAAAATGATCGCCTTCGGGGGTATAGATACAGGCGTTGGTGATGGACGGCTTGGCAGCGTACGTTTGCAGCGTTTCAGCGGCGCGATTGGCGTCGTTGAACATCACCGCCGCGGCGCAGTTTTGGGCGGTCATTTCCGCCTGAATCCGCAGCGTGCGTATCAGATTATCGCGAAACGCCAGGTAACTCCAGAGGCTGAAGGCCCCGCCGGTAACCACCAGAGCCGCCAGAGAACTGGTCATGATCACAAGAATCAGTTTTTCACGAATGGTTCGATTGCTGCTGAGCATAATAAATCGATTTCCTTGACTAGCGATGTCCTTTTGTCTCAGGATTGTCTGCTGTTTTGTGAATACGGCGAGCCAGTTCGAGAAGCTGAGAACGAATCTTCAGATTTTCTTCTTTAACGCGGTCCAGATTGATATCAAATCGCACACGTTTGCTGTCCATGACGAATTCGATCATCCCTCCGCGAAGGACAAAACGGGGAATGTCGCTGATGGTCACGGCGGCGCTGCCGGCGATCATCGGCAGCAGGGTCTCAAGATGCTTGTCTTCGGACGTGCAGATAAACAGCACATCACAGCGACTCAGCAATACGGCGTTTTTCTTCCGGTAAGCCGCTATCGCCTCGACCTCGGTTTTCGCGGCGGCCAGATAGGGTCCCAGTTCGTCAATGTAAACCAGCCCCAGTTCCCGCTCATTGATTTTTCGGTCCAAAACAGGAACGAACGCCTGACCAAACGGATTTCTGCCGACGATGCCGATCAACAATGGCGGCGGAGGGGGCTTTTCGCGGTTGACGTCCGGATCATTTTCGGTTTGATACTTTCGGTTGGCGGTGTGTTTTCCCTCCGGCCAGTCGATAAACCGCATAAAATTATAAATGAAGGCCGCCTTGATTTCGTACTCGACCTGTTCCGGCGTTTTGGTCTCGGCCCATAAGACAGCCGGTTCCGATCCGGGGATTGTGCATCGAACCAACACAAAGACCAGGATCGCCGCCGGAACCACCCGGAACAAGGATTTTCCCTGACAGAACGCGGCTGTCGATGAAGAGCGGACCCTACGGGTCACCGGATGTTTTTGGTCTTGCTTCATGGGCATTATTTTGCCGCCGCAATCCTTCATTATCTCCTGCCGCGAAGCGACCATGCTTTGACGACAGGATTGTACTCCCGGTAAAACAGGACACCGACGTTATTTTCGGCATAAAATCGACAGAACTTAATTGATTTTGTCCGGCGGAAAGGTCTTCATCGTCCCTGTCCAACGAAAAAACGCCGACCATCGGATCCGCAAGACCCGGTGTTCGGCGTTTGCCTTTTGACGACCGATAATCGCACGAAACGTGAAACTGCGAATCCGTGCGGATCGGGGGTTATCGCATACAGTCGATCTTATTTGTTACGGCAGGGGTTTGACTTTGATGTTTTTGTAATAGATGACGCTGTCCGGATCGTGTCCCTGCAGGGCAAATGTACCGCTGGACAGTTTGCGTCCCGGCATATTGGGATAGCCCGTTTCGCTGATCCCCTCCGGCTCGGTGTAATCGACGATGACCTGGTCGTCCACTTTGACGATGATGCGCTGATCGCGCACGATGATATGCATCGTGAACCACTGGTTGTCCTTGGCCGGGGCCTGGCGGACGTCATCAACCGCGTACAGTCCCGCCGTGCGACGCCAATCGGAGTGGCTGTTGTTGACCTGGACTTCGTAGCCCTTGTCCGGCCAGCCGGTTTCCTGATACTCGGTATGGAAGTAAATGCCCGAATTGGCACCCGGTTTGGTCAGCACGTCGGCCTTCAGCTCAAAATTTTTGAAATCCGCCCCCATCACCGGCCCGGTGTAAAACAGGTGGCTTCGCGGCCCATCCACGACGATCAACCCGTCCCGGACGCTAAAGGTGTCTTTGTTTTCACTGGCGCGCCAGCCATGGAGCGTTTGGCCGTCAAACAGACTGATCCAGCCGTCGGCTTTTCCGGACATTGTGTTACCGGTTTGGCATCCCGCCACAAGCATCAATCCGCAGAGCACACTGATTGTGAGAGTTCGAACCATAATTTGTCTCCTAAAAAAGTCATCGTCCATTGTACGCCGCTGCCGAATCCCGACAGCATATCCATTGTTGATTGTACACGCTCGGCCGAGGCTGTCGATTGCAACATTTACCACTGCGCATTTTTGAACGCAGGGTTGACAGAAACGGACAGAGAAACTACTATACTTCATTCTGGTTCTCCATAAAGGATACATTATGTCTGATACAAAAAAAGAAGTGAAGAATTATCGGGAAACACTGAATCTGCCGAAGACGAGCTTTGCGATGAAGGCAAATCTAACGCAGCGCGAGCCGCAGCAGCGCAAAGCCTGGGAAAAAACAAAGATTTATGACACGATTCAGGCTGCCTGTGCGGGCCGTCCGCTGTATGTGCTGCACGACGGGCCGCCGTACGCCAACGGCGATATTCATATGGGGCACGTGATTAACAAGGTGCTCAAGGATTTTGTCGTCAAGTACAAGACGATGAGCGGGTTTTGTGCGCCGTATGTACCGGGCTGGGACTGCCACGGCCTGCCGATTGAGGTCAAGGTGATGGCCGAGCTGGGCGAAAAGGCCAAGACGATGAGCAAACCCGACATCCGCAAGGCCTGCCAGAAATACGCCTCCAAGTACATCAAGCTGCAAACCAAACAGTTCCAGTCGCTGGGCATCTTCGGCGATTTCGAGAATCCCTACCTGACGCTCAAGCCGCAATACGAGCAGGGCATTCTTGAAATCTTTGCCGAGCTGGTCGGCAACGGGCTGGTCTATAAACAGCTCAAGCCCATTCACTGGTCGGTCGGCTGCGAGACGGCGCTGGCCGATGCGGAGCTGGAATACAAGGACATTTCCTCGGCCAGTATTTATGTGAATTTTCCGCTTGAACAGGACTCGGCGGCCGCGGTGCGGCGGATGGGACTGGCGCCCGATGATGCGCAGGTGTGCTTTATGATCTGGACGACGACGCCCTGGACGCTGGCGGCCAATCTGGCCGTGGCGCTGCATCCGGCGCTGGAGTATGTCGGCCTGACGTATGAAACCAACGGGCGCAAGTTCACCTCCATCATTGCCAAAGACCGGCTTGGGGCGGTCCTCAAAGCCGCCGGCCTGCAGAACGGCCAATACACCGTCAGCGAACCGCAGCCTGGAGCGCAGTTTGAGGGTTTGCGGTACACCCATCCGTTTGTGGAAGCGAATCCGACCGACAAAGACGCCTGGTTTGCCATCAACGCCGAGTATGTCACGACCGAGGACGGTACAGGCATCGTTCACATTGCCCCCGGCCACGGCGTGGAGGACTATCAGGCGGGGATCAAATACGATCTGGCGATCTATTCGCCGGTCAAAGACGACGGCGCCTACGATGACACCGTGCCTGCGTGGCTTCGCGGCAAGAGCGTGCTGAAGGTCGATCCGGAGGTCAACGCCCGCTTAAAGCAGCTTGGCTTGCTGGTGCATGAGGAACAGATCCTGCACAGCTATCCGCACTGCTGGCGAAGCAAGATGCCGGTGATCTTTCGCGCAACCGAGCAGTGGTTTGTCAGTGTGGATCGTCCGGTCGAACGATTCGGCAAGAGTCTGCGCAACTTGGCGCTGGAGCAGATCCAGCACGTGCGATGGATTCCGGCCTGGGGCCAAAAGCGGATTCAAGGCATGCTCGAATCACGCCCGGACTGGTGCATCAGCCGACAGCGGTCGTGGGGGCTGCCGATTCCGGCGTTCGTCAACAGCCGGGGCGAGACGCTGCTGACCCGGGCGTCGGCGCTGGCCGCGGCCCGACACATCGGCCAAAAAGGCTCGGACAGTTGGTTTACCGATTCGCCTAAAGAGATCCTCGGCGAGGACTTTGTTTTGCCGGAGGGTTTCACGTGGGACGATCTGCACAAGGAAGAAAATATCTTCGACGTGTGGTTTGAATCCGGGTGCAGTTGGCACAGCGTCATTGCCAAAGCCGGCCAGCCCGTGCCGGTCGATTTGTATCTGGAAGGCTCCGACCAGCATCGCGGGTGGTTTCAGCTCTCGCTGCTGCCGGCGCTGGGGTCTGTCGGCAAGGCCCCGTTTAAGACGGTGCTGACTCACGGCTTCACGGTGGATGAGAAGGGAATGAAGCAGTCCAAATCCGCGGGCAACTACGTCAGCGCCCTGGAGGAAATCAACAAATACGGCGCCGATATTCTGCGCCTGTGGGTCGCGTCGGTCAATTATCAGGAGGATATGCGGTGCAGCGACGAACTGATCGGCCGCCTGCAGGACGCCTATCGCAAGATCCGCAACACGCTGCGGTATCTGATGAGCAACATCAACGATTTTGTTCCGTCCGAGATGGCTGTGCCGTATGAGCAGATGCACATCATCGACCGCTGGGCGATGGACCGATTGCAGGAACTGATCGCCCGCGTGCGCGAGGCGTATGACGGTTTTCTGTTTCATCGCGTGTTTTCGCTGCTGTATAACTTCTGTACGGTGGAGATGAGCAGCATCTATATGGATGTACTCAAAGACCGGATGTATTGCGAGGCCGCCGACAGTCCCGCTCGCCGCAGCGGCCAGACGGCGATGGTTCACATTCTTGATGCGCTGATTCGGCTTCTGGCGCCGGTGCTGGCGCATACCGCCGAGGAGGCCTGGGCGGCGCTGCCGTACAAGGGCGAATCGGTCGAGACGGTGCATCTGGCCGCGATGCCGGAGCCGGACGCCGCGATTGATCCGACCGCCGATGCAGACATGTGGCAGCGAATCATGGCGCTGCGCGACGAGGCGCTCAAGGCGCTCGAAGCGCTGCGCAAGGATCAGACCATCCGCTCCAATCAGGAAGCGGCGGTGCAGATCACGACGCCCGATGAGGCGGCGTTTGAGGCGGTTCAACGGATCGGCGTTGAGACGTTCGCCGCGCTGTGCATTGTCAGTGAGGTGACGATTGAACACGGCGACGCGCTGACCGTTCAGGCCGACAAAAGCCGCCACGCCAAATGCGCCCGGTGCTGGAACTTTTGGCCGACGGTCGGACAACAGGCTGATTATCCGGATTTGTGCGCTCGCTGCGCCAACGTCGTCAGTTAATTTGCTTGGGGAGTCATTCTTCCCGACCGGGCTGAAGACGGCGGCTCAGGGCCGCGGCGGCGAAGATCAGCGTGCTGACCAGGACGATGCACGCGCCGGTAGGCAGATTGGTGTAAAACGACAGCAAAAAGCCCCCCACCGCGCTGACCATCCCCAGCAACACGGAGACCGCCACGACGGCGCTGTGGCCTTTGCAGAGCTGATAGGCCGCGGCGGCGGGGTTGGTGATGAGCGAAAAAATCATCAGGCCGCCGATCATCTCCAGATTCAGCGCCAGCGTCAGGCCGCACAAAACGAGAAAGCAGGCATAGACAAACCGTTCATGGATGCCGGTCGTTGCGGCGATGGAGCGGCTAAACAGCAGCGCCTTGAGTTCCTTGTTGAACACAAGTCCAAACAGCCCCAGCAGAAGCGCCAGCGCGGTTATGACAACGACGGTGCTTTTACGCACGAACAGGATGCTGCCCCACAGCATCGCCAGCATTTGGCCGCGCCCTTCTTCGAGCAGTCCCATCCCCAGAAACGTCAGCCCCAGCATCAGCGAAAAGACAATCGCCAGCCCAACATTGGTATCGAGGCGCGCCTTGTGCGGGCCGATGGCCGCCAGCGACAACGCCGTCAAAATCGACAGCGCCACCGCCCCGACGGCGGGGTTCACGCCCAGCAGCACGGCGAAGATCGTTCCGGCCATCGCCGCGTGTGCGATACACGTACCGATAAACGGCATCCGCATCCCGACGATATACACGCCCAGAAACGCAGACGCCGCACCGGAAACCGCTCCGGCCAGCAATACCGGATAGAAAAATGCGTCCATTTTTTAGTTCGTAGTTCT
>DSDR01000342.1 GCA_011048645.1 Phycisphaerales bacterium | reverse complement strand
TGAATCGTGAGCGAAGCCGCTTTTGAAGACAAACGCCGCGCGACGGCCAAACGGCTGGGCATCAGCCCCGACGCTATCCCGCGGCATATCGCCATTATTATGGACGGCAACGGACGCTGGGCGCAGCAGCGGGGACTGCCGCGGATGAGCGGACACGAACAGGGCGGCAAAGCCGTCCAGATCGTCGCCCAGCACTGCGTCGATATCGGCATTGAATATCTGACGCTGTATTCGTTCAGTATGCAGAACTGGAAGCGGCCGGAAGAAGAGGTCAACTTCCTGATGCATCTGATCGCGGCGTATCTGGAAGGCATTCGTCCAAACCTGATGCGGGACAATGTGCGGCTCCAGCATCTGGGGCGGCGTGAGCGCTTGCCGCAGATGCTGCTGGATGCTCTGGATGAAACGATGGAAATTACCGGCGTCAATGACGGGATGATTTTGGGTCTTGCGCTGAACTACGGCGCGCGCGAAGAGATGACCGATGCCGTCAAAGCCATCGCCGAACAATGCCGTGATGGATCCCTCAAGCCGGAGGAGATTGACGAAACCTGTATCAGCGGCCATCTGAATACCGCCGGCTGGAAAGATCCGGACCTGGTGGTGCGGACGTCCGGCGAGATGCGTATCAGCAACTTTCTGCTCTGGCAGATTTCGTACGCCGAATTTTACGTCACCGAGACGCTGTGGCCGGACTTTTCGCCCGAAGAGCTGGACAAGGCCGTGCTGGCCTATGCCGGGCGCAATCGCCGCTTCGGCGATATAACGGCCGGCAAGTCGCCGTAGTCCCGCAGGGACGCAAGTGGAGTGGCCGGAGGCTTACGCCTCCGGTTGCGTAACTTAAAATCCTTCGGGATTATCGAAAACGTTGAATTTGGAAGGCCCATGCTTAAACATCGATTAGCCTTCGGGACGCTGATGATACTCGTTTTTGTCGGATTTGTCCTGCTGGACGGACGGCTGGACGGGTCGCTCAGCGCCGAGATTCCCGATAAGCCCGTTCAGGCGACGCTTTTTACGCTGCTGGCGGCGATGCTGATGATCCCTGCGCAGTTGGAATTGGGCAATCTGGTCAAGCAAGCCGGGGCACGTCTGATTTACAGTGTTACCATTCCGGTTTCCATCCTGCTGGCGACGATGCCGTGGTGGACTCAATTGATACGCTCGCCGATTTTCTTTGAGATCTTCATCCTGATTTTCCCGTTTTCGCTGCTGGCGTTGTTTCTGATCCAGGCGATTCAATTCGGCGCCGGCGGGACCATTCGCAACATTTCGGCCTCATTTTTTTCAATTATTTATTTGGGCTTATTTTGTATGTTTCTTGTCTGGATTCGGGTTTTTTGGGGCGTCTGGATATTGTTGTTTTTTGTTTCTATCATAAAGTCTTCTGATATAGGAGCTTATACGTTTGGTCGCCGGTTTGGCAGGCACAGGCTATGCCCCCGCATCAGTCCGGGCAAAACATGGGAAGGATTGTTTGGCGCGGCGGCGGCGGCGGCGGCGGTATCCTTTGGATTTTCGTTTTTTTGTGATATAATGGCACCTTTGCAGGCCATCGCCTTTGGCGCCGTGTTCGGCGTGCTGGGGCAGTTGGGCGATCTGGTCGAGTCGATGATTAAACGCGATGCCGCGGCCAAGGATTCGTCCAACAGCATCCCCGGCTTCGGCGGATTGCTGGATGTGATCGATTCGCCGCTGGCGACCGCACCGGCGGCCTTTGCGGTGTTGATGTGGTTGTTGTAAATGGACGTTACAGGAAACATATTTGGAACTGAAAATACAACTGGAATCTGACGCGCAGCGGCAGGAGCTGTTCGGCCGGGCCGATGCGCATTTGCGGCTGATTCGCGAGACGCTCAACGTGCAGATTGGCGCGCGCAACGGCACGGTCATTGTGAACGGCGGGGCGACCGCGGTTCGATTGGCCGCCGATGTGATTGACCGGATGCAAAAGCGGCTGATTGAACGCGGCGTCTTGAGCGAGTCGGACGTGCGCGAGTTGATGAGCCAGTCTGAAAGCCAGATTGTCCCGACCCGAGCCGATGTCATCGAGGTGTATTCCCACAAGGGAGTCATTGAACCGTTTACCAAAGGACAGCTTCGCTACATTGAAACGATGCTCAAGAACGACCTGACGTTTTGTGTCGGTCCTGCCGGCACCGGCAAGACCTATCTGGCCGTGGCGGTGGCGGTGTCGATGCTGCGCAAAAAACAAATCCGAAAGATCGTTTTAGCGCGTCCGGCGGTCGAGGCCGGCGAACGACTGGGCTTTCTGCCCGGCGATCTGCAGGCCAAGGTCAATCCCTATCTGCGACCGCTGTTTGACAGCCTCGAAGATATGATGGAATTCGGCCAGATGCGCAAGTTTATGGAAATGGACATCATTGAGATCATTCCGCTGGCGTTTATGCGCGGCCGCACACTCAATGAGGCGGTCATCATCTGCGATGAGGCGCAAAACACCTCCACCTCGCAAATGCTGATGTTTCTGACGCGGCTGGGACGCGGGTCCAAAATGATTGTGACCGGCGATATCACGCAGGTGGATCTGGAGGAAGGGCAAGTCAGCGGACTGGTGGATGCCATTCGAACGCTCGGCGGTATTAACGGCATCGGCACGGTGGAACTGGAAAAGGCCGACATCGTTCGCCATAAACTGGTCCACAAGATCGTTCAGGCCTACGACGACAAGAAGCACGGTAAACCGTCGCAGCGTGGGGATTGATGTGTGGGTATGACCAAGAAAAAAGTCAACGCACGCCGACAGCGCGTTCGTGAGACGATTGCCTCAGGGCGGTTCGGGCGGCTCAGCAGTGTGGTCAACAGCCCGATTCCCGTGGGGCTGCTGATACTGGCGTGTTTTATCGCCGCGACGCTGGCGATTCTGGGGCTGGATACCGGCCATGAGGAGTTTTACGCACAGGGATTCAGGGTCTTTCGGCCCTGGCCGCAGATCGCCGCCCTGGGCGTGATCGTCGGAATCATCGCCGTCGGTGCGGCGGTGTACATTCACGCCTATCAGCCGCGGATCATCGCCCGTCCCATACGGACGGTAGCGCTGGCGTCCCTGTTCTGGCTGTTGTTGGCGGCGACGCGGTTGTTGTCGTTGTCGGAAAAATGGATGTATCTGGCCACCGGCACGGCGGTGGCCTGTGCGATTGTGTTGACGATCGCCTACGATCAGCGGTTTGCCATCGGGATGACGATGTTTTACGCGATCCTGGCCTGTTTTGCCGTAGGACAAATCGCCACGGTGGAGTTGTTTTTGACGATGATGGCCGGGATTATGGTCTGCTGCTTTAGCCTGCGCGAAATCCGCACCCGCAAAAAACTCATTGAGGTTTCCCTGTTCGCCACCCTGGCCGTCTTCATTACCGCATTGGCGCTGGGTGTGATTCAGAGCCTGCCGATGCGGCAAACGCTGTTTCAATCGGGCGTCGCCGCCGGCGCGACGTTTGCCGTTGGTGTGATCCTTCAGGCGTTTTTGCCGATTATCGAATCGGCCTTCGGCATTGCCACGAGTATGACGCTGCTGGACTACAGCGACGCCAACCAGCCGCTGCTGCGCAAGCTGGCGCTGGATGCGCCGGGCACGTTTAGCCATAGTCTATTGATCGGTTCGATTGCCGAAAACGCCGCCGAGACCATCGGCGCCAACGGTCTGCTGTGCCGTGTCGGGGCGTACTATCACGATATCGGCAAAATCAACAAGCCGACCTATTTTGTGGAAAATCAGATGGGGCTGGCCAGTCGTCATGAACAGCTTTCCCCGGCGATGAGTCAGTTGGTGATTGTCGGGCACGTCAAAGACGGCATTGAAATTGCCAGGGAATTCGGCCTGCCGGCGGTCTTGCGGCAGTTTATTGAGACGCATCACGGCACGACGCTGATGGAGTATTTTTACAACGAAGCCCGCAAGAAACAGGATGAGCGGCAAATGCCCGTGACCGAGGCGGAGTTTCGCTATCCCGGCCCCAAGCCGCGTTCCAAAGAAGCGGCGATTGTGATGCTGGCCGACGCGGCCGAAAGCGCGGCGCGCACGCTGACCGACGCCGCCCCGACAAAAGTCGAATCGATGGTGCATCATATCGCGATGAAGCGCCTGCAGGACGGCCAGTTTGACGAGTGCGAACTGACGCTGCGCGAGCTGAGCCGCATCGAGGCCAGTTTGTCCAAATCGCTGGCCGCGCACCATCACGGCCGGATCGCTTACCCCAAACTCAACGAACCGACTGCGACCAAAAACGGAAACGAACAGAATATGGTTAAACTTGCCGAACAGGACAGCCGTTGATGACCGATCCCCGATGGGATATTCAATTTGAGCCGGAGGTTGAGTGCCCACCGGCGGTGATTGAAACGCTGCGGACAGCGGCCGAGGCGGTTCTGCATCGGCGTCGCTGCGAGTCGGCAACGGTGACGATTACAATCGTCGGCGATGAGCGGATGCGTTACTATCATCAACGGTTTCTGAATCAAAATACGGCGACCGACGTAATCAGCTTTGACTTGACCGATGAATTTGAAGAGATGTGCGTTTTTGATCTGATCGTCAATGCACAATTGGCGGCGGTGCAGGCTCAGCAGCGCGGCCACAGCCCCGAAGCGGAACTGACGCTGTATGTGATTCACGGACTGCTGCACAATCTGGGCTTTGACGACGGCACGCCTCAAGAGGCCGCCCGAATGCACCGGACCGAAGAGGCTGTTTTGGAAACGCTGGGGTTCGGCGGTATCTATTACGGCCGAAAGCAGAACACAAAGTCGGATGGCTGATTTCCGGTCTTGGCCGAACCGAATCAACAATGAATGGATAACGCTTTTAATGGAAAGGAAAGAATATCGTGGACGATGTGGGTTGGTCGATTGTCCTGATGTGTGGATTGACGCTTGTTTCGTTGTTTTTTGCGCTGCATAAAGTGGCGCTGGCTTCCTGTTCGCGGATAAAATTGCAGGAGGGGTTTCGCCGGGCCGGACGCGAAGAAATGCTCGAAGTTTTTTTGCGCGATGTTGAGCCGCTGACGCTGACGTGCGGTTTTTTTCGCGTCGCGGCCAATGCCGCGATCATTCTGCTGCTGGCCCGATGGCTGGCTGATCGTCATTACCTGCTGACCTTTCTGGCGGCGCTGGCGATTTTGGAAGTCTTTAATCTGATCATCCCTCACGCCTGGGCTAAACACGCCGGCGAGTCCATTCTGCCCCGCACGTGGGGGCTGTTGAAGCTGCTGATGTGGCTGATGCGACCGGCGCTGTCTGTCGTTTCCCTGCATGATCGACTGGTGCGCCGACTGGCAGGGGTGCCGGTGGCCGATCCCGAACAGGAGCAGGAAGAACGACAGGAAGAAATTCTCAGTTTCGTCGAGCAGGGCCGGCTGGAAGGCGTCGTCGATGAAGAAGAGCTGGAGATGATTGAAAATGTACTTGAACTGGATGAGACCACGGCCGATGAGATTATGACGCCGCGAACCGATTTGATCGCCGTCAGCGCCGAGGCCGATTTGCCGACGGTGCTCGATGTCATTCGGCGCGAAGGGCACTCGCGACTGCCGGTCTATGAGGGCACGATTGACAACATCGCGGGGCTGATTTACGCCAAGGATCTGCTGGATGAGATCGGCAAAGACGAGGCGGCCTTTCGCGTGCGCGAACGGATGCGTCCGGCGTACTTTGTGCCCGAAAGCAAGCCGCTGCGCGACCTGCTGCACGAATTTCAGAATCAAAAGCTGCATTTTGCCGTCGTGCTCGATGAATACGGCGGCACGGCGGGCATCGTGACGATTGAGGATATTCTTGAAGAACTCGTGGGCGAAATTGCCGACGAATATGAAAAGCCTGTCAGTGAATCGTTTCGCAAGCTGGATGAGACGACCTATGAAGTGGACGCTCGAATGTACATTGACGATGTCAATGACAAGTTGAAAATCGACCTGCCGGACGAGGAAGATTACGACACCGTCGGCGGATTTGTGTTTTCCTATTTAGGCTATATCCCCAAGGCCGGCGAGTCCTTTGTTTATAAAGATTTGGCGTTTACCATCAAAGCGGCCGGCCCGCGCAGCATCAAACGGCTTCGCATCCGTAAACTGACGCCGGAAAAGAAGACCGGCTGAACGTGCCCGTATGACAAAGATTAAAGACACAGCGTTGGCCCTGCGCGGGGTGAATTATTCCGAGACCTCACAAGTCGTTACCTTGCTGACGCGCGAACACGGCAAGATTGCCGCCATGGCCAAAGGCTCGCGGCGTCCCAAGTCCGCCTTTGAGGGAGCGATTGAGCCGTTTGCCTTCGGGCAGGTGATGTTTATCCCCTCGCCGACAGACAAGCTGGCCACGTTGACCGAGTTGGTTCGGATACCGCGGTTTCGCCTGCTGCATACGCATCTGAGGGCGATGTATGCGGGACTGTTTGCGCTGGAGTTAACCGAGGCGTTCTGTCAGGAGTACGACCCGCACCCGGCCCTGTTTGATGCGCTGGTTGCCGCATTGGAGCATCTTGAGCAAGGCGACCAAGAGGTACGTGTATTATCCGTGCTGATGGATTATCAATTGACGCTGCTGGCCGAGGTGGGTATCGCGCCGGTACTGGATGTGTGTGTCAATTGCGGTCTGGCCGTTACCACGACGCCGAAAGACCTGTATTTCAGCAGCGCGGCCAACGGGCTGCTCTGTCCCGGCTGTGAGCCGAGTTTTGCCGACAAACGCCGTCTCAGCGCCGCCTGCGCGGCGGTATTGAATCGTTCCGTCCCGTTTGACAAGGCGCCGACTGTGGCGGCCGAGGCGGAACGGGCGCTGATTTATCACTTCACCGAGCTGCTCGGTCGTCCGCCGAAAATGGAAAAATACGTTATGGAACAGAATCGCACATGATGGAAAAAATAATCAAGAGCAAATGCTGGTACGCCTGCGGGCTGCATTTTGAGTGCACCGGCTGCGGCCGCTGCTGCGCCGGGCCGGAAGAAGGCTACATCTGGATCACGACCCGTGAGATTGAGCGGCTGGCTGAGCACCTGCGGATGTCGGTCGAGGCGGTGCGCAAACAATATATTCGCCGCGTCGGTTTTCGATTGAGCATCATCGAAGATCCGATGACCAATGACTGTATCTTTCTGACGCCGGGCAATAACGGCTGCCGGGGCTGTGCGATCTATTCGGTTCGTCCCAATCAGTGTCGAACGTGGCCGTTCTGGAATGAGAATCTTGCCTCGCCGGATAACTGGAATAGGGCCGCGGTCAAGTGCCCCGGCATCAATCGCGGGCGGCTGTATGCGTTTGAGGACATTGAGCGTCTTCGCAAACAGAAATCCTGGCGGGTATGAGGGCGATGATGTTTTCATGGTCCGATTATCATCCCGGCCTGTCGTCCTGTCGGGCGATGCTCAAAGAGGTCGCCGCGCTCTACCGGCGGCTTGATGAGGCTGTCGCCGCGTGTGATCAGGCCGCACCGTGCCGGGCTTGCGGCAACTGCTGCGATTTTGAGGCGTTCGGCCATCGGCTTTATATCACGACGCCGGAACTGCTGTATTTTGCCCATCACGTCGGGCGACCGCTCAAGCCGATGACCGACGGGGTTTGTCCGTATCGTATTGACGGACGATGCAGCATCTATCCCCGGCGCTTTGTCGGATGCCGCATCTTTCAATGCGGCGGCAGCGCCGCGGCGCAAAGCGATCTGACCGAAGCGACGCTGAAGCAGCTCAAACACCTCTGCCGGCAATTCCGTGTGCCCTATTATTATATGGACTTGAAAACCGCGCTGAACAGCCCTTGACAACAGCCGAGCGGCGAAAGTGAGCCGGATAACTCGCACAACAGCCGAGCGGC
>DSDR01000006.1 GCA_011048645.1 Phycisphaerales bacterium | reverse complement strand
TCCGATGCGATGCACGATAAGATTGTATTGCCGGCGTATATTGAGGCGATGATTCAGGCTGGGCATCTGGGGCGAAAGAGCCGGGATAAAGGCGGCTTTTACAAGCGGCTGGAAAGCGGAAAGTATATGTATATTGATCCGGCAACGCTGGAGTACGTGCCGGCCATTGAGCCGCATGTGCAGTTTGTCGAGCAGGCCAAGGAGTATATTCATATCGGCCGGTACCGAGAGGCGTTTGAGGTGATTCTGGCCGCAGAGGGGACGGAGGCGAACCTTGTCAAGGAGATGCTGGCGACGTATATTGCGTATGCGTATATGCTGATCGGACAGGTTACCGACGCCCACGACGGGATCGAGGGGATGGATCGGGTGATGACGGCGGGGTATAACTGGGCCGGGCCGAGTATGCTGGTGCAGATGCTGGGCGGCAAAGAACGGGCGATGGAACTGCTTGACGCGCAGCATTTGCCGATACCGGACGGCCTGAAAAGCGATACCGTCTGTGAGCGATATGTGTTCAATATTGGCAAATATTTTCCGGCCAGATAGATTATCCGGAGACACAGAATGAAAATAAAATATTTTTCTGATACCGATGTATTGTACACCCTTTGAAAGTGGAAAGATGATGATGCAGACGATTTATATACTTGGCGGTTATCAGACGGATTTTGCGCGGAACTGGGCGCGAGAGAATAAGCATATCAGCGCGATGATGCGTGAGGCGTATGAAGGGTCGCTGGCGGTTACGCGGATTGAGCCGACGGATATTCAGGCGGCGTTTGTGGGCAACTTCGCTGCGGAATTGTACTGTATGCAGGGGCACCTGGGGGCCTTCTTTACGGATTTTGATCCGCGGTTCAAGGGGCTGCCGACGATGCGTTTTGAAGGGGCGTGTGCGTCCAGTGCGCTGGCGGCGCTGTCAGCGATGGCGCATCTTCAGGCCGGTCAGTACGACTGTATCGCGGTGGCGGGCGTGGAGCTGATGAAGACGGCCTCGCCGGCCCAAGGCGGCGATTATCTGGGTACGGCGGCTTGGTATGAGCGGGAGTCAGCCCACATTGAGTTTCCTTTTCCCAAATTGTTCGGCAAACTGGGCGATGTATATGACGCGCGGTACGGGCTGGATGATGCGCATCTGGCGCGAATCGCGGCGATCAACTACGGCAACGCCAAACGCAATCCCAATGCCCAGACGCGCGACTGGTATATGAGTGTGGAACACGCCCGCTGCAAGGGGCAGTACAATAGTACCGTTACCGGACGGATTAAGGTGACCGATTGTTCGCAGGTTACCGACGGGGCGGTGTGTTTGTATCTTGCGTCGGAGCGGTTTGCCTGCCAGTACGCCGAGCGGGTGGGGTGTTCGCTTGATCAGCTTGTGCGGATCAGTGGGTGGGGCCACACGACGGCGCCGATTGAGTTTGCCGCCAAGGTTGCCGATTCGGAAGGTCAGCCGTATGTGCTGCCCTGGACGCGCAAGGCTATCACCGATGCGTACGCGCGGGCGGGCCTTCGGGATTGGCGGCAGCTTGATGTGATCGAGACGCATGACTGTTTTACCACGTCGGAGTATATGGCGATTGATCATTTTGGTCTGACCGAGCCGGGTCAGTCCTACAAGGCGATTGAAGAGGGCCTCATTGACTTCGACGGCGCTTTGCCGATCAATCCGTCCGGCGGGCTGATCGGCTGCGGGCATCCGGTCGGGGCGACCGGCGCTCGACAGCTGCTGGACGCCTATAAACAGGTGACCGGCGCCGCGGGCGACTATCAGGTTCCCGGCGCTCGAACCGTGGCTACGCTGAATATCGGCGGCTCGGCGACCACGAATGTGTGTTTTATCGTCAGCCGCTAATCGCAGGTCATATCGAAGTAGGCCCGTGCGTTGTTGTAGCAGATATCTTCCACCATTCGGCCCAGCAGTGTCATATCATCGGGCCACCACCCTTTTTGGACTTCTTCGCCGAGCAGATTGCAGAGGATCCGCCGAAAGTATTCATGCCGCGAATAACTGAGGAAGCTTCGCGAATCGGTGAGCATTCCGATAAACCGGCTCAGCAGGCCGAGGTTTGACAGGGCGTTGAGCTGTTTGATCATTCCATCCATCTGATCCAAAAACCACCAGCCGGAGCCGAGCTGCAGCTTGCCGGGGACTTGTCCATCCTGAAAGTTGCCCAGCATGGTGGCGAGCACTTCATTGTCTTTGGGGTTGATGTTGTACAGGATGGTTTTGGCGAGTTTTCCCTGTGAGTCGAGTCGATCCAGGAAACGCGACAAGGGCAGGGCGATTTCAAAATCGCCGATGGAATCAAAGCCGGTGTCCGGGCCGAGCCGGGCGAACATCCGGCTGTTGTTGTTGCGGATGGCGCCGATGTGGAACTGCTGCGCCCAGCCCTTTTCAAAATTCATCAGGCCGAATTCGACCAGCATGGCCGATTTGAACTGATCCTGTTCGAGCGGGGTCAATTCCCGACGGCTTCGAATTTTCAGAAAAATTTTCCGAATATCCTCGGCGGTGTAGTCGGCGGCATAGGGTTTGTCCAGGCCGTGGTCGCTGAGGCGACAGCCGTTTTGATGAAAATAGTCCTGCCGTTTTCGGATGGCCTCAATGTAGTCGTCAAACTTGCCGATGTCGCTGTCGGTCAGTTCGGCCAGTGTGTCGATCCAGCGGTTCAGGGCGTCGAGGTTCTCGACCGCCATGGCCTTGTCCGGTCGCCAGGCGGTGTGGACGGCCACATCAAAATCGCTTTTGCGGATAGCCTGATGGTGTTCGAGGCTGTCCAGCGGGTCTTCGGTGGTGCAGAGGAGTTTGACATTCCAGCTTCGTATGATGTTTCTGACGCGAAACGGCTCGGTGCGGAGCATGGCGCCGCAGTCTTTGTAGATGCTTTTGGCGGTCTCGGCGCTGAGCAGACGGTCTGTGATGCCGAAGGGTTTCTTGAGTTCGAGGTGCGTCCAGTGGTACAGGGGGTTGCGCAGGCAGGCCGGGACGGTGGCGGCCCACTTTTCGAATTTTTCCCAGTCGCCGGCATTGCCGGTGCAGAATTTTTCATCCACGCCGTTGGTGCGCATCGCCCGCCATTTGTAGTGATCGCCGGCCAGCCAGATTTGCGTGAGGTTGTCAAACTGTTTGTTCTCGGCAATCTGCTGCGCGGGCAAATGGCAGTGATAGTCATAAATCGGCATTTTGGCGGCGTGGTCGTGGTAGAGCCGCCGGGCCGTTTCATTGAGCAGCAGAAAATCTTCGTGCATATACATAATCACTTCTCAATTCGTTATTCTCAATTCTGAATTTATACCACATAAGTTGAGGCCGCGGTGTCGCCGCCGCGTCCGGTCCAGTTGGTATGGAAGAACTGGCCGCGAGGTTTATCGACCCGCTCATAGGTGTGTGCGCCGAAGTAGTCGCGCTGGGCCTGGAGCAGATTGGCCGGCAGCCGTTCGGTGCGGTAGCCGTCGTAATAGGCCAGCGCTGAGCTGATCGCGGGCATCGGCACGCCCATATCGACGGCGCAGGTGACCACCCGCCGCCACGCCTGCTGCGCCTTGACAACGGCGTCGGTAAAGAACGGCGCCAGCAGGAGGTTGGTCAGGTCGGGATTTTTGTCAAAGGCTTCTTTGATTTTGCCGAGAAAGACCGAGCGAATGATACAGCCGCCGCGCCACATCAGGGCGATGCCGCCGTAGTTGAGATTCCAGCCGTACTCGGCGGCGGCGGCGCGCATTAACTGATAGCCCTGAGCGTAACTGACGATTTTGGAGGCGTAGAGGGCTTTTCGCAGGTCGTTGATCATCTGCTGTTTGTCGCCGTCGAATTTTTTGTTGGGGCCGGACAGGATTTTGGATGCGGCCATACGTTCTTCCTTCAGGGCCGACAGGCATCGGGCAAAGACCGCCTCGCCGATGAGCGTCAGGGGCTGTCCGGTGTCCAGTGCGGCGATGACCGTCCATTTGCCGGTGCCTTTCTGGCCGGCGGTGTCGAGGATTAAATCCAGCACGGCGTTGCCTTCGGCGTCTTTGTAGCCGAGGATGTCGCGTGTGATTTCGATCAGGTAGGAATCCAGCTCGCCTTCGTTCCAGTCGGCCAAGACCTTGTGCATCTCGGCGTTGCTCATGCCCAGGCCGACTTTCATCATCTGGTAGGTTTCGCAGATCATCTGCATATCGCCGTATTCGATGCCGTTGTGCACCATCTTGACGAAGTGGCCGGCGCCGTTTTCGCCCACCCAGTCGCAGCAGGGCTGGCCGTCGTCGGTTTGGGCGGCGATTTTCTGGAAGATGGGCTTGACGTGTTCCCAGGCCGCTTTGGAGCCGCCGGGCATAATCGACGGGCCGCGCAAGGCGCCTTCTTCGCCGCCGGAAACGCCGGTGCCGATGTACAGCTTGCCTTGGCTTTCGACGTATTCGGTGCGGCGGGTGGTGTCCGGAAAGTGGCTGTTGCCGCCGTCGATCAGAATGTCGCCGTCGTCCAGGTGCGGCAGAATCTGCTCGATGAAGGCGTCCACGGGTTTGCCGGCCTTGACCATCATCATCACCTTGCGCGGCGTTTTCAGGGAGGCGACCAGCTCTTCGACGGAATGACAGCCGATGATGTTTTTTCCTTTGGCTCGACCGTTGATGAAATCATCGACCTTGGAGACGGTGCGATTGTAACAGGCGACCGTGAAGCCTTTGCTTTCCATATTGAGGATGAGATTTTCGCCCATCACCGCCAAACCGACTACTGCAATATCCGCTTTTTTCATTTTCATTCTCCTAATCGTATTTAGACACAGATTTTTACTGATTATTTCGCCACAGAGGACACAGAGAGTTCTTAGTTGTTAGTTGTTAGTTCGTAGTTGAACTCAAAACTTTTTTGTTTGCTTCATGGTCATATTCTTATAATCTGCGTTATCCGCGGTTTCCGTTTTTATTTAAATTTTTCTTTCCACGCCCACAGGCCGATGCCGGGGTTGGGGATAAAGAAGATTTTTTCGCCGTGGACGTTGTTGTATCCGGCCTTGAGCGTTTTGGGGTTGTATTTCTGCATCATTGAGTTCAAGTCGGCATAGGCAAAATTGACCGATTCGATTTCATCACGGCTGATATGGCCGGGGCAATAGGTGATGTTGAAGCGGCCTTCGGACGAGCCGTGAATCAGATGGGCCGCGGCGCTGAGGTTGTTCTGGAGGTCAGCGTTTTTGCGTGTCAGTTCGAGTACGCGGTCGGTACCGATGTAGCCGTATTTGCGAATCAGCCGGTCGATTTCTTTGTCCTCGCCGAATTCCTTCAGTCCCGGCGCCAGTACAATCAGTTCGCCGCCGTCGGCCATGGCCATTCGCGTTCGGTAGATGCTTTTATTGCCCAGCCAGGTGCTTTTGAACTCGTCCGGGTCGAGATAGACCACGGCCTTTTGAATGGGTTCGTCGAGCATCTCGAAGTTGACCTTCAGCGACAAGTTTGCGGCCTTGTTGAAACATTCAAGATCGTCGCCAATGAACAGACCGCGTACGGCCGTGCCGCGGTCCGTGCCGCCGACGACGGTCAGGACATAGACAATCGGCAAATCGCGTGCGAAATGCTCACCGGCGTAGTTGAGCACCCGTCGCACCGGCGTATCGGCGCGACCCATCATCCGTTCCATTCCAAAAACCGCGCCGAGAAAGTGGCTCTTGTTGATGCCTTCGACGCCGCCGGTTCCGACGAAGATGTTTTTGCTGTGGTTGGCCATGCCGACCACTTCGTGCGGGACGACCTGTCCGATAGATAAAATCAGATCGAAGCGGCCTTCGACCAGCAGCTTGTTGACCTGGGCCGGCCAGTCGTAATCGACTTTGCTCTCGCTGATCTGGCGGACAAACTCACGGGGGACCCGTCCCAGCGTCCGCAGGTCGTCGCGCCAGTTGTGCACGCGAAACAGCGACAGGGGCACATCGCCGTACATCCGGCGGATTTCCGTTTCGGTCATGGCGAAATGCGTGCCCAGCGCCGGGAGGATGTCGGTCAGAGCCGGGCCGTAGTATTGATGCGTCAGACGGGTCAGGTCGCCGGCCCGTGAATAAAATCGCGTGATGTCCGGCGGGACAGCCAGGATTTTTTTGCGCAGGCCCAGCTTTTCCAGCGCAGTAAACAGGCCGTCTTTCAGATCCTCGATACTCAAATTGTCCTGCGGATTGCCGCGTTCGTAATACAGCATATTCAGCTTCCGGCTTCCAGCCTCCGGCTTTTCGACGCCGTAACAAAATAATGTAACTATGTATTGACTACGATTCCTACTCTTTTTGATTTAGACGCCGCTGAAGGCGTTGAATCCGCCGTCAATCGGGATGACGGCGCCGGTGACGAATTTTGACGCATCGCTGAGCAGCCAGTGTACCGTGCCGCAGAGTTCTTCGGCCTGGCCGAATCGTCCCATCGGGGTATGGTCGATGATGGTCCGGCCGCGGGGCGTCAGCTCGCCGGTCTTTTCGTCCGTCAGAAGAAAACGATTCTGTTTGGTCAAAAAGAAGCCCGGCGCAATGGCATTGACGCGGATTTCGGTTGAGTAATTTTGGCACATGTGCACAGCCAGCCATTCGGTAAAGTTGCTGATGGCCGCTTTGGCCGCCGAGTAACCGACCACCTTGGTCAGCGGGTGGTAGGCGCTCATACTGGAAACGTTCAGGATGACGCCTTGTTTTTGCTGTGCGAAATATTTTCCAAAGACCTGGCAGGGGATGAACGTCCCCAGGAAGTTCAGGTCCATGACGTCCCGCAGGGCCTTGTCGGGCAGGTCAAAAAACGGCAGTTCGTCCGATGCGGTGGCTTCTTTTTTGTTGCCGCCGGCGCCGTTAATCAGCGCGTCGATTTGTCCCATTGAGTTGACCGCACAGGCGAAGGCGGATTCGATTTCGGCTCGATCCAGTACATTGATCCGCAACGGCAGGGCGAATCCGCCGTTGGCTTCGATTTTTTTGGCCAGCTCATTGGCTCGAAATTCGTCGTAGTCGGCAATGCAGATTCTCGCTCCGGCCTGCGCCAGATACTCGGCCAGCGCCGAGCACAAGACCCCGGCTCCGCCGGTCAATACGATGCCCTTATCTTTGACATTGAACAAATCGTTCATCGATTTTCCTTTGTTTCCTGAATTCCTAAGAAGCAAATATCACACACCATGAGATGTTTTTATCATTCTTGGTATCAAATTGCAAGGACTGTTTTTGAGAAAAATTGAGAAAGACTCATTCAGGGCTTATGGGATTTTTAATATCTTGTAAAAATTTCAAGAAAGGCTTGAATAATTTCACGGTACGAGATATTTTAATCAAATGAAGACTCAGACCGCAGGAAAACACGGAATGTCTCATAGTCCGATTGATTCGAAAACCGCCGGTCAGCGGAACGAAAAGCTGATCCTGTCGCTCTTGCGCAAGCAGGGGAGTTTATCCCAGACCGAGCTTTGTCGATTGGTGGGGATCGGCAGTTCAACGGCCAGCACGATTGTCTCTCGTTTGCGCGAAAAGGGTCTGGTACTTGAAAATCGAGGGCTAAGCAGCCGCCGTGGACCCAAGCCGATCATTTTAAGTCTAAATCCGGATTGTTATTATCTTATTGGTATGGAAATCAATCCGAGTTTTGCGATGATCGGATTGTTTGACTTTGTCGGTCGGCTGGTCGGCAAGCTTCAGATTCCGCTTGGCTCTGACCATTCGCCGGCCCATGTGATTGGCGTGATCTGTGCACGAATGCGGGTTTTTATGGAGGAGCATCACCTCAATGAAGACAAAATCTTAGGCGCCGGCGTCACGCTCAGCGGTTCGGTTTCATCCGGGGGGGATGTGCATTTGTCCAGTCCGCTGGGCTGGCGCGATGTGCCGCTGCGCCG
>DSDR01000162.1 GCA_011048645.1 Phycisphaerales bacterium | reverse complement strand
GAACCGAATGAGATGGATCCGCCAGGCAAGAGTGTCCTGTACCCGAATCCCGTATTTCTCGGTCTCAATCGAGATCAGAATCTGACACTGCAGCGCCCCGACCCCCGGGAGACGAATGAGTATTTAACGGTGGATATTTTTACGAAGAATATGTTTCCTCAGTTATTTACTGATGGAATCCACGCTGTCAAAAGGGACGATACACGCTGGCGGTTTACCAATGTCCAGGCTTATAAAGAGGTTGGGTATAGTTATCCGCAGGACTCAACGCTGGGCCAAAGTAACGGCTTAGACATATCTGATGAGAAAGGATACCAGCTTCCTGTGGCGGATGACGAAACGCCGATGGATCGACTGGCTGATTTTCTCAAAACAATGTGGGTGTCCAATCAAAAGGAGGGTGATAATCCCCAAACCATCACGCAGCAGATTGCCAATGCCCAGAACGAGTCGGACATTCGTCTGGATATCGAGACGGCCCCCGGACTTTTGGATTATCTCTGTTTTCTGAATCGTCCGGAAAAAGGCTCGCTGCCCGGTCGGATCAACATCAACACCGCCGCCAAACACGTCATCGCTGCGGCCATTGCCCCGCAGTTGGTAATGGTCGATCCGGACGATGAACAAAACGCCCTGGTTCTGGCCGAACAGATTGTCGCCAACCGTCCCTATCGGCGCGTCAGCGATCTGCTGGACATTGAGGCGTTCAGAAAATTTGCCGAGATCGAACCCGAAGATATCACCATCGGCGATCCGATGATTCACGATGATTTCGAGCAGCGCGACTGGATCGTCTCGCGTCTGGCCAATATCTTCACGGTGCGCAGCGATGTCTTCACGGCCTATATCCTGGTGCGTCTTGGTCCGAATGGTCCCGAACGGCGGATGATCGCGATTTTCGACCGCAGTCAGGTCTGGTCGCCCAACGACCGTCCGAAATTGGTTGCCTTGCACCCCGTGCCCGATCCGCGATAAACCCCGCGCCGAGGCCTTCGAAGATTACAGGGGCGGGGCGTGAGTTGGACGAGTGCCGATATAACCGGCCTCATTGCAGAGCGTCAGGATGCCGTGTCCGAGCGGGGCGGCGTCATCGGAGCCGCGCGAGCCGCCTTCCACCAGCACTGCCACAATGATAAGGCGTCCGGCCTGATCTTCGGCAAAGCATTCAAACCACGCATGTTCCGGCCGTTCGGTCGAGCCGGTTTTGCCGAAAATGGCCAAGCCGCGGCGAAACAGTTCGCTGTCGCGAAAGATACGATACGCCGAGCCGCCTTGTTCGTTGACCACCGCCGCCATCCCGTCTCGTACCGTCTCAAGCGTTCGGGGTGAAATCGACACACGGCGCTGATACCGCTCATTAAACACATCGGCCTCATCAAGTACCAGCCGCGGCGATTTGTAAATGCCGCTGCGTGCGATCACGGCCAGCGCATTGGCCACTTGAAGCACCGTCGCCCGCAGGTTGCCCTGGCCGATCCCCCAGAACTTGCGTTCCCAGTCCACCAGAGCCGGCAAATCGTCGGGGCTGTCGGCCGGGGCGGCCTGAATACCGGCGATCAGGCTGCCGTGCGCTTGGCGGATTCGCGGCTGCACATCGGCAAATCGCGGATGGTTCTGAACGAATGTGTACGGCAAATCCAGGTGCAAAATCGACCGCCCGAAACCGAGATCAAATAGCCGCGATTGCAGCGTCCGACTGTCGAGCCGGTGGGCCAGACGCGAAAAATAGATGTTGCAGCTTCCGCGGATTGCGTTGCGGGCGTTGTTGCCCCCTTCGTGTTCCCATCGCCAGTCGTGGCAGCTTCCCTGACGCTGAAGCAGACAGCGCGGCCAGCCCGCCGGCGGGTTGGTATAGGGACAACTGATGATTTCATCCGGGCCAACGGCGCCTTCTTCAAGACCCATCAGCAAAATCAGCGGTTTGGCGGTCGAGCCGGGCGGATAATTGGATTCCAGCGCCCGGTGCAGCATAGGTTTGTTAGGGTCGTTGATCAGACGGGTATAATCACGTCGGACGGTGTTCAGATCAAACCCCGGCGTCGAGACCAGCGCCAAAATGTCATTGGTCGCCCCATCCAGCACCACCGCCGCACAGGGACTGGACGCATTCGGGTTGGTTTCGGGATTTTGCAGCAGCGATTCAATCCGCTGCTGAAGCTCAATATCCAGCGCCAAGTACACGTCGCCGCCGTATTCCGGGTCAGTCCGTGACAACTCATTGCCATCCTTGTCATAAACCACACGCCCGCGCCGTCCGCGCAATACCGGCTCGTAAGCCTTTTCAATGCCGTCTTTGCCGAGGACTTCCCCTTCCAGATACCGCCGGTATTCGTCGTCTTCGAAAACCTGCATCTCCTCGTCCTGTCCCGGCGCGACCCAACCGAGAAGCTGGCAAGCTGCGGTCCCGTAGGGATAAACGCGCCGCGCTTCGGGGCGGAGGGTCAATCCTTCAAAATGAATCAGTTCCAATTGAGCGCTGAACAGCGATTCTTCATCCGGAAGCTCGATCAACGGGTAAAACTCCGCCATCTCCCGCAAGTCCACCTGCACGATCTGGGCCGGACTGATCGCGTCGCGCTGCCGACGGTATTCGGCCATCGCGGCGCCAGGATTTCGCCGCCGCCACCAGATGTAGCGAGCCAGCTCCCAGATGCGATTGTTGATCCCTTCAATTCGCGCCTCGATCTCAGCCTGCGGGACGCCGCCCAGCTCCGCCGCCAGTGCCGTCGCCTCACGAAGCGTCAGCAAACGCTCGGCCCATTCCGCCTGCAAAACGGATTCTGCCTCCTGACGGGAGGTATCCTGAGTCATTCGGCGAAGAATCTGTCCTTCCTGCCACCGCGGATTGGCGTATCGGGTCAGGGCATAGCGGATATACAGCGAAAACGCCGGACGATCCAGCGCCAGCGTCCGTCCGTTGCGATCAAAGATTTTGCCGCGGACCGTCGCCAGCGACTCCGGAGGCAAGACCCGCAGAAGTTCGGTTTGGCGTCGCGCCTCGTTGACCCCGAACCCTTGCAGCATCACCAGCCGTGCCAGTGCAATTAACAGCACGCCCACGCACAGCCCGACAAATATCTTCAATCGACGTTGATACATAAAAAAATCGTTGAAAAAGATTGATTAACTTATGACGGATTGACATTCCGCTCTGTCCATCTCATCGCAGGTATCCGCGCTGAGGCGGCGACGTCTGAAGCGATTGGGACGACGCCGGTTGATTGATCCGTCCCAGAAACCGCCAAAAAAACGAACCGATGAACGCCGAATAAAGTCCCGTCAGCACGAAGATTCGATAGGCGTAGTCCTGCCGCTCGCCTGTTTTTAATGCGCCCAGCCAATAGGCGATCACGGCCGCGATGACATAGGCCGGAAAGATCAGCGCCGCCGGAGACGCCCCGCGCCGCAGTACAAAGTACTCGCCGAGCTGATTGAGCAGCCCGCCGACCAGACAATAGCTGATCGTGTGCGGCCCGATCTGACTGCCGCTGATGTCCATTGCCAGACCAATCACAAACGAGGTGATGATTGCCTCATGCGTGCGACAGTGGACGGCAAAAAACACAAGCAGCACAATCAGCACAGACGGCCGAATATGCCATTGACCCAGTGCAACCGCATTCAGCAGATTGCCCGCCTCAAGCACGGCGCCGAGCAAAACCAGAATCGCAAACAGAACCCATCGCATTGAATTTATTGCCTCTCGGTTCCCGGCGTATCGGGAACAATCACGGCGGCGGTTTCCGGTTCAGAGCCAATATCTATCGGCTGTACGAAAATTTTCCACAGCAAAGGCGACTCTTCATCCGGCTGTACCTCAGCCACGTTGCCGATGATCACGGGCGTATCCAGCAGCCCCGGCCGCGGCGCCGCATAAACAGCATCGCCTGGACGGATATCCTTTTCACGCTCGACCATCGGCACAACGCCGCCGCGTTTGCCGTCGCCGATCATCATCGCCGCCACATCCAGAGCAGCCCCGTCCCGGCGGATTCGAATCGGAATACTCTGGTTGGCGTCGGTCAGCAGACGCACCCGCGCCATCGCGTCGGAGGTTTCACGAACAACGCCGATAATGCTGTTGTGCTCGGGACTCATCACATAGCAGCCGCTGTGCACCCCATCGGCGGCGCCTTTGTTGATCAGTATTTCATGGCTCAGACCCGCCGCCGGTCCCACCACGTCGGCGATGACCAGCCCGCTGTAAAACCGAGGCAGGCTGCTGCGAATCCGCGCCGCCGTATTGTATTCGTCCTGAAGTTTCATCAGCCGGGCGTGCAGATTATGGTAGTTTTTCCACAGCGTGTTGTGCTCTTCAAGCGAAACAACCTGCTCCTGCGGACTCGGCGCCGCGGCGTTGTCGGGAAATCGACGCCCGATGCGAAGCAGTGGTTCAAACGTCTCGGCAAACAGAAAATGGACACGATGCGTCACGGATCGCGGCAAAAGCAGCAGCACAAATCCGCTGCTCAGCAACAGCAAAAACAAACCGCCGTTGGATAGCTGAAAATGTCTGCGTGCCATATAAAAAGCAATTTGCCGGTTAAAGATTTCGGTTTCCTGTCCCCATCGCCGGGGCCGATGGCGGACATACGGTCATCAAGAGACAGACCTGCTCATGGTCCTCTGCATCGAACGGATTACCAGGCGGCGCCGGTGGAATCCAGCGTGTCTTTCCACAATTCAAGATTTTCCAGATAAACGCTTGTCCCGCGGGCCACGCACGTCAGAGGATCCTCGGCGTGAACCACCCGCAGGCCGGTGGCGTTGGCCAGCACTTTATCCATCCCCCGCAGCAGCGCGCCGCCGCCGCACAGCGTGACCCCGTTTTCAATCAGGTCCGCGGCCAGTTCCGGCTCGGCCCGTTCAAGCGTTCGCATCACCGCTTCGATAATCCCGGCGATCGGCTCACGAAAAGCCTCGCGGATTTCTTCGCTGGTAATCACGATTTTTCGAGGCAGCCCGGAGATGGTGTCGCGACCGGCGATTTCCATTGTCATTTCCTGCTCCAGCGGGGCGGCCGAGCCGATCTGGATCTTGACCTGTTCGGCGCGGGATTCGCCGATCAACAGGTTGTAGGTTTTTTTCAGGTGGGCGATCAGCGCCTCATCGAAGTTGTCGCCGCCGACGCGGATGGATTCACACGTGCTGATGTCGGCCAGACTAATAATCGCCACTTCCGAGGTGCCGCCGCCGATATCCACAATCATCGAGCCGGTCGGCTCGGTAATCGGCAGCCCCGCCCCGATACCCGCGGCCATCGGTTCATCCACCAGAAAGACCTTGCGCGCGCCGGCGCGTTCGGCGCTGTCAATCACCGCACGCCGTTCCACTGCCGTGATGCCGCTGGGCACCGCAATCACGATCCGCGGATTGAAAAACCCTCTGCGACCGTGGACTTTGCGGATGAAATAACTGAGCATTTTCTCGGTGATTTCGAAGTCGCTGATGACCCCGTCTTTGAGCGGTCGAATGGCGGTAATCGAGCCGGGGGTCTTGCCGAGCATATCCTTGGCGACCAGCCCGACCGCCTCGCCGTTGTTGAGCACGATGTTGGTGCCTTTGCGGACGGCAACCACCGACGGTTCGTTCAGGACGATACCCTCATTACGGACGCACACCAGTGTGTTGCACGTCCCCAGGTCAATTCCCATATCCTTGCTGAACCAGCCCAGAATAGTGTCTATCACTGTGACTCCCTTCAAAACGGATTGCCGGCGTTACCGCTGCGCTGTGGGTTGTCTGTACGTCCGCCGCCGCCGCCATAGAGGGCGTCGGTTCGGACCGGCTTACCGTCCGGCCTGAGCAATCGAAAACAGCGTTTCGTAATACAGCCAACACTTCAGAGCGACAAAAACCGCCGTGGACAATACGGTCAGCGCCGCCAGCGCCAAAATCGCGGTATATACATCACTGCTTGCTGCGGTATTTTTTCTGGCCATCGTGTGTTACCTTCATTCTCTTAAAGTTGGGTGCCTGCCGTATCGCCGACGCGCGGACGCTGCTGAACAAGCTGCATCACGCCGGCGCTTTGATCGATATCCACATGGGTAATCACGACATCGCAAAGAAACTGGCTGCCGCGCGTGATGTGGAAGACCATATTCTCGCGAACGCCGTCAGCCGACCCGACCGACAAATGCACCAGCGACTCGTCCACATCCTTGACCATCCCCTTGATATCCGAAGCGGTCGTCAAAGAGGCGGCGGGGCGGGCGGTTTCCGTCGTCGGGGTAACCGGCTCAACCCGGCTCACACCGCCGCTCAGGGCAAGAATCTGTTGCTCCAGTTCGGTCTTTTGTTCCAGCAAACGCCGGCGTTCCGCTTCCATAGCCCGAAGCTGTACAATGCGGGCGTAAAGATCGGCGGTAATCTGGTTCAGTTCTTTCTGGTCTTTGATGCTCTGAGCGCGAGTCGAGTCAAGCTGCTGCTGCGTCTGCTGGAGCGAAGCCTGCAGATTGCGTACGCTTTGCTCAAAGCCGGTCATGACGCCTTTCCAACTGTCGGCCTGACTCTGGTACTGGGCGCTGAGCCGTTCAACTTGGCGAAGATCGGCCACCAGCGTATTTTTTTCCGTCTCCAGAGTCGCAATCTCGTCCAGCAGACGGCTTTCCATCTCCTTGAACTTCTGAAGCTGCGCATTGAACTGTTTGTCCCGTTCGGCAAGCTCGGCCTGGGCGTACTGGGCCAGATTCCTTTGTTCTTCATACAGGCCCTTGAAGTTTTTTGTGCTGCCCACGAACGTGACCATCATACCGCACAGAAAAATTGAAAATAAGGACAATAAGACCGCCAGGATTTTTGTCAGCGTACTCAAGATAGTACCCTTTCATCACAGAGTATTCTTCTTATTCATATTTTGATTGCCGCCATTGCGCCGGCGCAACGTCTGGACGATACAGCGAATACAGGGGATTTTAAGGAAGTAATGTGGACAGGTCAAGCGTTTTTTTTATCTATTCTGAACAGAACGAATAAGTCTGAACGGTGTCAAAAAAAGACTTAGCGACACCACAATAAAAAGATTTTCAGGGTCAAAGACGCAGCGGGTTGATCGGCAAGATACGGTCGTTCCAAAACACATAAAAGACCGAAACTCGCCTATTTAGCCAGCAGCAGGACCGATTGGGCGGCGGTCAAGCGAATAACGTCCGACTGGCTGTCCAGTGCCTTGGGCAGCCAGTCTATCAGCTCCGGCGTGCCGATACGCCCGATCGCCATCACCGCCAGCATTGTTGCCACATCACCCCGGCTTAAATCGGCGTGATTTCGCAAATACTGAGCCACTTCCTCGCGCCCCGTGGTATCCCCGAGCCGGCCCAACTGCTCGGCTGCGCAAAGCCGCACCTCCGGGACATCATCGGTCAGCATTGTAATGATGGCATTGTGGGCGTCCAATGTTCCCAGCGCCCCCATTCCGCGAATACCCATTACCCGATCGTCGGCGTATTTGCTGATCAGCAGCGCCCACAGTTTGTTCCGGTAAAGCCGCGCGTCCTTTAATTGGGCGATGGAGTCAATCGCCTGAATCTTGACCTTTTCCGAGGCCGTATCGTCCCGCATCGCACGATAAAGAAGATCAAGATCATCTCGATCCCCGTTCTTTCCAAGCAGCAGCAGGGCGTTGGCGCGAACCGTCTGGTCCGCATGGTCAGCGGCCCGGCGCAAGTCCGCATGATACTCCGGATTGTTCAGTTGGATCATACTGTACGCCGCGGCAAGACGGACATTGGCGTCGTCGTCTTTGAGTCGCTCCCGTATCGGCTGTTCACAGCCGAAACACTGCATATCGCCCGCGGCCGCCGTAGCCGAAAAACGCACCGGAATGGCCGTATCGCCCATCAGACGAATGATCTCGGACATCATCTCTTTCTGCCCGGTCTCAACGACGACCTCAATGGCGTGATTGCGAACGTAAGGGTTTTCATGCCGCAGCGAAGCGCGAAGAACCTCCAGGGCACGCGGTTTCAGCGCCTG
>DSDR01000150.1 GCA_011048645.1 Phycisphaerales bacterium | reverse complement strand
TCGTCGTCAATACAGATGAAAACGAGCCGGACAAGATATTTGATTTCGGGCCGTCGGCTCAGGGGATGGAAACCATTTCATTGTGCGCAACGCTCGAAAGCGAACTGGCGGCGCTGGACGCCGCCAGCCGCAGCGAATTTATGAAGGACATGGGCCTGACCGAACCGGCGGCGTGGAAGTTTGTCCAGTCCTGCTATCGGACGCTGGGACTGATCAGCTTTTTGACCGTGGGCAAGGATGAGGTCAGGGCCTGGCCGATTGAAAAAGGCGCCAGCGCTCACGACGCCGCCGGCAAAGTTCATTCGGACATCAAACGCGGCTTTATCCGAGCCGAGACCATGGCCTATGACGATCTGCGGCAACTCGGCGATGAAAAAGCGGTCAAGGCTGCCGGTAAAATGCGGCTCGAAGGCAAAAGCTACATCGTACAGGACGGCGACATCATCAATTTCCGGTTTAATGTGTAACCAGCGAAAAATTCTTATCCTGGGGGTGACCGCCTCGGGCAAGGGGGCGCTGGGGTTTGAACTGGCCCGACGGCTCAATGGCGAAATCATCAGCGTCGATTCAATGAAAGTGTATCGACGAATGGACATCGGCACGGCCAAACCGCCGCCGGAAAAACGCCGACAGATTCGACATCATCTGATCGATGTGGTCGAGCCGAGCGAGGCGTTCAGCGTGGATCGTTTTCTTGAGCTGACCGAGACTGCGACAACACAAATTCAGGCCGCCGGTCGGCAGGTCGTGGCCGTCGGCGGGACGGCGATGTATATCAAGGCGCTGTTGTACGGGCTGTTTGAAGGCCCGGCCTCGGATCCGGCGATTCGGCGGCGTCTGAACGACCAAATTGACCGGCACGGCGCGGCGGCGCTGCATGAGCGGCTCCGGCAGATTGACCCGCAGGCCGCCGACAAGATTCACCCGAATGACCGGCGACGCATCATCCGCGCCCTGGAGGTGTTCGAACTGGCCGGACAACCCATCAGCACCCTGCAAAAACAATGGGCGCAGGAGGCCGACGAAGACTGGTTTGTCATCGGACTGCGTCGGCCTAAAGAAATCGAAAACAGTCGCATCAATCAGCGCGTCAGGCGAATGATCGAAGAAGGGCTGCTTGATGAGGTCAAGGCGCTGCTGGCCGAGCCGAAACCCATGAGTAAACAGGCCCGCGCCGCCATCGGATACGCCGAAATCATCGCCTATCTGGATGGGCAATATTCATTTGAGGACGCCATTGAGCAGATCAAGATCAACACCCGCAAACTGGCCAAGGCCCAGCGCACCTGGTTCAAGACCTTTCGCAACGTCCGCTGGCTCGACATCACCGAAACCGACACCCTCGAAACCGTCGCCCAATCGGCTATCCATAGGCTCAGGATATTTTAGATGCTGCTGCAAATTCGATTTTTAGTATTGTCGCCTCGTGTACGTATTTGATAGACCTCTTTAAGCGGCGGCAGTCCCTATTTCATATACTGGGGCTTATTTGTTATTTGATGGTGCATAAACAGACTAATATCTTCAGTTTTTTCTTGATTTTGAGGTCTCATTGTGTTATCATTTGGGGGCTTTCGGAGTTGTTTAAAATGAAACAGGGGTGTGTTTGGGTTATTGTTGGAAATGACCTGAACCGTCTGCTATCATGGTTGTCAATCGAGTTGTGGGTGATGAACCTGCCTTGCCGTCTGTATTGTAAGCTGTCGGAGGCCGGTTAGTGATAGAAATGAAAGGGTGATGAATCATGAACAGGTTAACTGTCGTTTTGGCAATCGGTGTGTTTGCATTGGGTACCGCGGCACAGGCAGATTTGGTAAACATTGATTTTGATGGACCGGCGTACATGGCCGGTCAGTTACCCCCGGAGCCGTGGCTGCAAGAGTACGACGGTACCGACCACAGCATTGAAGCCGAGGTGGGCTACGAAGGTACGCAGGGATTGGTGATTACCAGCGCCGAAAATTGGGCGGGCGTGACTTATGTCTTTCCAGCGCCGCTGAACTCAGATATGGGAGCTGTAAAAATCTCGGTTTTGGTGAATCCAGCCACACCGGGCAGTGGGGATCTTTTTGGGAGTTATGGCGGAATTCAAGTTGGCCGTGGACAGCAACGTTACGACACGGCCAGTTATTTGGGTTTAATCTTTCGAATCAATAACGGCAGCAGAGGGGTCTATGGTCCCGGCAGCATGTGGGGCACAAATCTGGGACTATCTTGGAGTTCGGGCCATTGGTACGAGGTCGCATTTGAACTGAGCCAGGACTGGCAAAATATGACTATCAGCGTCCGCCCCATCGGCGGCCAAGCGGTGTCAGGCACATTCGCCTGGAATGGCGGCGAAATTACCCGCCTTTGGGCCAGCACGCCGAATATCAATTCAGCCATCTATGACAATATAGTCGTTACAGTTGAAAGCCAGAATCCGACGGGCGATTTGACAGGAGACGGTTCTGTTAATCTGGCAGACGTGGCGGTTGTAGCTCAATGGTGGATGGCGACGTGCAATGCAACGAACGACTGGTGCGAGGGAGCTGATTTGGACCAAGACGGCATGGTTGGCATTGAAGATCTGCTCGTATTGGCCCGGCATTGGCTGGCGGAGATGTAAGAAACTGTAGTACGAAATTGACAAACTGCAAATCGTTTCGTTTCCGTGAACATCCGGCTCAGACCAAGCCGGCGAACCTTAGAGGCGTGAGTCTTTGGCCCGCTTTGAAAGCCAGCGTTCGCAAAACAGCAGCAGATCTGTCTGATCGACGGCGCCGGAACGATTTATGTCCATCCCGCAGCAGAAGTCGTTGTTTGCATCGCAATCGCTTTGCAGCCAATACTGCGAAAGCAGAGCAAAATCGGCCAGGTCGGTCTGTTCGACCAGCGGCCCCTGCACAACGCCGAAATCAAACGGGCCGTAGGTGTTGTTCGGGTCCGCATCGATGAGGTATTGATAGCCCTCCGCTGCGCCCGGGGCGGTCTGCGACCAGCCTTCCGGCAGGATCAGACCCAGGGCATACGTTTCGGGCGCGTCCAGATACTCAAATCGAAACAGCCCGTTTGGATCGGTCGGGGCATTCGGCTCGGACGGCTGATAGACGCCGTCCTGATTCAAATCCATTTGATCCTTGTCCAGAAAAATCGCCGAAACAATATTGAACGCACAGCCGCTTATTGTCCGATGATATCTTGAATAAATCCTTTTTCGGCGGTAAGATGCGCAAGAACCATAACAACGGATGGCCCAAATGAACCCATACACCGGAAAAAAATATCATTTTATCGGCATCGGCGGTATCGGAACCAGCGGACTGGCCCGATTGCTGATGCGCCAGGGGGCTGTGGTCAGCGGGTCGGATATGTGCCAAAGTCCGGTCACCGACCAGTTGCAGCAACTGGGGGCGACGGTTCGGCTCGGCCATACCGCTGAACATCTGGCCGACGATGTCGATGCGGTGGTCATCAGTGCGGCCGTGGCCGCGACCAATCCGGAACTGGCGCGGGCATCCGAGCTGGGCTGTCCGATTCATAAATACGCCGAGATGCTCGGCAGGTTGTTCGAGGCCTATTGCGGCATCGCAATCAGCGGCACGCACGGCAAAAGTACCACCAGTGCATGGATTTCGTATCTGCTTTCAGAATGCGGACTTAAGCCCAATTATATCATCGGCGCTGCGGTGCCCCAACTGGGCGGCTCCAGCGGCGTGGGCAACGGACGGTATTTTGTCGCCGAGGCGTGCGAGTACGACCGCAGTTTTTTGAACCTGCATCCGCACATCGGTGTGATTCTTAATATCGAGCAGGATCATCTGGATTATTACCGAAACGAAGACGAGATTGTCGATGCCTTCAGCGAATTCGCTTTCGGGATCAAACCGGACGGCGTCCTGATTGCCAACGGGATCGATAAAAACGTCGCCCGCGTCCTGCGCCGGCTCAAAGACAGTCGGCGTGTGATTACGGTCGGGCCGGAGCCGGGGTGCGATTATACAGCCGAGAATGTCCAGCTTGTCGAGGGGCTTTATGCGTTTGATCTGGTCCGCAACGGCCGGATGCTTGGCCGAACAAAAAGCGGTCTGCCGGGCCGGCACAATGTCTATAATGCCCTGATCGCCGCGGCCGTATGCCTTGAAGCGGGCGTGCCGGAATCGGACGTCCTTGAGCGACTGGGGCAATTCGAGGGGATCGACCGCCGGCTGATGTTCAAGGCCAAGCTCAACGGTGTGACCATTCTGGACGATTACGCTCACCATCCGACGGAGATTCGGGCGTCGCTGGCCGCGATTCGACAACGGTACGCCCCGCGGCGGTTGTGGTGCATTTTTCAGCCCCATCAGTACAGCCGAACCCGTTTTTTACTTGATGATTTTGCCGAAAGTTTTATGCTGGCCGATATGACCATCGTGCCGGAGATTTACTTCGTGCGGGACACCGCCGAAAGCAAAAGCACGGTCAACGCCGAGACGCTCGTCGAACGCATTCGACAGCAGCAGTGTCAGGCGCTGTTTATCAATGAGTTTGCCGGTATTGTCAATCACTTAAAACAACACGTCCGAGACGGCGATCTGGTCGTAACCATGGGCGCCGGGACCATTTGGAAAGTTGCCGATGAGTATATTCAATGGCTTAGAGAACATCGTTAAGGAAAATGTACCGCTGAAGGACCTGACATGGTACGCCCTGGGCGGACAGGCCGAGTATCTCGTGCGTCCGCAGACCATCGAACAGCTTCAGGAGGTGGTGCGGCGCTGCGGGCAGGAACAAATGCCGATGCGGGTTTTGGGGTTCGGCTCCAATCTGCTGGTCAGTGATGAAGGCGTCAAAGGGGTGGTGCTCAAACTCGACGCCGAGCCGTTCACCCACGCCGCCTTTGAACAGACCTCCCTCAAAGCCGCCGCGGGCGCCAGTCTGAACAAGCTTGTCCTTGACGCGGTGCGCAAAGGGCTGTGCGGCCTGGAAGCGCTGACGGGCATTCCCGGCTCGATCGGCGGGGCCATCCGAATGAACGCTGGCGGCAACTTCGGCGACATCGGCTCGTGCACGCAAAGCGTCACCGTGATGGACATCAACGGCGAGATTTTCGAAAAATGCAAGCCTGAACTGGTGTTTGATTACCGCTGGGTCAATATCACCGCCCCGATCATTCTGGAGGCGACGCTTGAACTGACGCCGTCGGACTCCGATCAGATGCTCAAGACCGTCAAGGAAGTGTGGATTTACAAGAAAAACACCCAGCCGCTGAATACACGCAACGCCGGATGCATCTTCAAAAATCCGCGCGGCATGAGCGCCGGCGCCCTGATCGATCGGGCCGGACTGAAAGGCGCCCAGGTCGGCGGTGCGGCCGTCAGCGAAAAACACGCCAATTTCATCACCACCGAAAGCGGCTGTACGAGCGCCGATGTCAAACAACTCATTGATCTGATCCGCGAGAAGGTCAAAGAAAAATTCGACGTGGAACTCGAACTGGAAATTGAAATATGGTAAATCAGTTCTTAGTTCTGAGTTCTTAGTTGAGTTGAGAAGGAATTTCGATGCAAGGATGTGATAATTTTAAGTTTGAACAATTGGTCGTTTATCAAAAGGCTCTTGATGTAATTGATTTGGTTTATAAACTCACAAGCTCCATATATATTCCGGAAAAGCAGTATTTTGATTTAAGAACTTGCTTTGCTGAATTATCAAGAATGATTAGCGGCCTTAAACGAGGTCTTGGTTTTTCAAACCGAAATAACACGTAAACGACCCGTAACTACGAACTAAGAACTACGAACTATAAATTAAAAACTTCAACAATGCCAAAATGTCATAGGGCAATCAAAGTTGCCGTGCTGGCCGGGGGGATTGGTTCCGAGCGTCAGGTCAGTCTTCAAAGCGGGCAGGCGATTTATTCAGCCCTGCAGGAAGCGGGAATGGACGCGGTGCAGTCGGATATTACGCCGGAGCAGACGCAGATTCTGGACGATGCGTCGATTGATGTGTATTTTCTGGCGCTGCACGGACGTTTCGGCGAGGACGGCGGCGTCCAGGAGCTGCTGGAGCGGCGGCAACGTGCTTTTACCGGCGCCGGCGCCGCGGCCAGCCGAACGGCATTCGATAAAGTGGCAAGCAAGGCCGCCTTTGTCCGGGTCGGGGCAAACGTCCCGCGTCAGATCATTGTTTCGCCGGACGATACGGAGTCGGCGCTTGTGCGAAAACTGAGCGGCTTTGCCCGGCGCGTCGTGATCAAGCCGGTTCGCGAAGGCAGCAGCATCGGCGTGGACATCACTGCCGATGCGACGATTGCCGCACAAAAGGCGATGCGGTGTGTTCAAGCCTTCGGCGACTGCATGATTGAAGAGTTCATCGCAGGGCGTGAAATCACCGTCGGGATTGTCAACGGACAGGCCCTGCCGATCATTGAGATTCGCAGCAAAGCGGCCTTTTACGATTACAACGCCAAATACATCGTCGATTCAACCGAATACCTGTTCGATACCATCACGGAGACCGCGCTGATTGAACAGATTCAAAAGACGGCGCTGGATTGTTTCAATATACTGGACTGCCGCCATCTGGCGCGTGTGGATTTTATCCTGACCGAAGACGGCGTGCCGGTGGTGCTCGAGATCAACACGCTGCCGGGCTTTACGAGCCATTCGCTGCTGCCGATGGCGGCGCGAAAGGCGGGCATCCCGACGCCGCAGTTGTGCCGGCAGATTGCCGAAGCGGCCTGGCGCGATCATTGCGCTGCTGTCAAGCCCTCATCATTGGAAGGAGTACCTACACAATGACCAAACGTAAAAAAACAAAAAAAGCCAAAAACAGCAAAGGCTGGTTCGGCTTTCTGAAGCGCGACGGAAAAAAGAAATCCACTGTGAAACCCACGCCGCGCAAACGCAGGAAAAAAGACGCCCCGCGTATCGGCCCGTCGCTGCGAATCACATTGACCATTGCAGGGTTTGCTCTGCTTGCAGCGAGCCTGACAGCGGGCTTTATGGTGATGGAACGATACGTTAAAACGCTGCCGCAGGCAGAATCGCGCACCGGCCCGCTGAAGCTGATTGACCCGCCGTTCTGGCTTGGTCAGGCGTGGGTGGATCATCTCATTCAAACCCTCGGCGACAGTCGCTTTTCGCTGGATGAGACCACCGCCGGCGCCGTCAGCGAAAAGTTACAACAGATTGCCTGGCTCGCCGATGTGCACGTGCGCGTAACCCCTGAGCACGTGGAGATAACGGCCAGCTATCGTCGGCCTCTTGTGTCGGCGGCAATGGGCGGACGGCGGTATTATGTGGACGACAAAATGATTATTTTTCACGCGCTGCCGGTTACAAAGATCGCCGTTCCGGAAGTGGTCGGATTTACGCAGCGTTCGGCGCCCTCGTCGGGAACGGTCTGGCTGGCCGAGGATGTTCGCGCAGCGATGGAACTGGCTCGCGCGCTGGCCTCGATGGATCAGCTCATGGCCGCTGCGGAAGACCCCATCACCAAGCCGCTGCTGGATGAGATTGCCAGCATTGATGTGTCCAACTTTTCCGGCCGACAAAGCACGGCGCAGCCGCATCTGGTGCTGAACGTCAAAGATGATACGACAAAGATTCACTGGGGCGCTGCCTGGGGACAGGCGGCTCGCCTGATGGAAGCTGACGAAAAGGAAAAGGTGGCCACCTTATACCAGTTTTATGTTGAAAATGGCCACACACTGAAAGGAATCGCCAAATTCATTGATTTGACCCAGCCGCAAAGTTTGGTTCCGCGGCTCTGATCGCCACAGCACACCCCGACACCGTGCCGCAATACCGCGGCACAATAGCGCGGCCGCGCGAGCGGCCCGATACGCGATGCGGATATATTGCAACGTCTGACATAGCGCAGCGTTATCCGGCTCACTCGCGCCGCTCGGCTGTTGTACGATGACGCAGCGCAATGGTGCATCACAATAGCGCGGCCGCGCGAGCGGCCCGATACGCGATGCGGATATATTGCAACGTCTGACATAGCGCAGCGTTATCCGGCTCACTCGCGCCGCTCGGCTGTTGTACGA
>DSDR01000284.1 GCA_011048645.1 Phycisphaerales bacterium | reverse complement strand
GTGCCAATCACCCAGGCCGCCACGCGATTGATACTGGCGTCAAAGAAGTCCAGCCCGATGTGCACCTTGTCCAGCTTGCCGCTGCGCACCAGTTCCTGGGCAATGGCAAACAGTTCCTCGTTCAGCACCACCACATGGTCGCTGTCCCACCGCACCGGCCGGCTGACGTGCAGCAACAGTTCCGGCACGAACATCATCACCGCCGAAATCTTGTCCGAAATGACTTCTGTCGGATGATAATGGCCCGCATCCAGACACAGCAGAATTCGCCGCGACACGGAATAGCCCATATAAAACTCGTGCGAACCGACGGTATAGCTCTCGGCGCCGATGCCGAACAGCTTCGATTCGACCGCGTCCAGATGAATTGTCGGGTCGATCTTTTCGGCGAAAATCGCATCCAGCGATTCGGCCAGGCGCTGACGCGGCCCGACGCGGTCAACCGGAATGTCTTTATATCCATCCGGCATCCAGAAATTCGTTACCGTCGGCGTCCCGAACGCCTTGCCCATGGCCGTACCAATCTTGCGGCAGGCGATCCCGTGCTCGATCCAGAATTGCCGAATCCCCTTGTCCGGATGGGCCAGCGTAAACCCATCGGCCGCTTTGGGGTGGGAAAAATAGGTCGGGTTAAAATCCATCCCGTGCAGTTTGCCCTTGCCCCAGTCAATCCAGGTCTGAAAGTGTTTCGGCTCCATCTCGTTGCGGTCCACAAACGCGCCGCCGTTGTCCAGATAGCACGAGTGCAGATTCAGCCGATGTGTGCCGGGGATCAGGCTCATCGCCTTGTCCACATCGCTTTGCAGCTCGTCGATCGTCCGCGCCTTGCCGGGATAATTGCCGGTCGCCTGGATCCCCCCGCCGGACAGTTCCGCTCCGGCCGTTTCAAAGCCGCCCACATCGTCGCCCTGCCAGCAGTGCATCGATATCGGCACCGCCGCCAGTTTCTTCATCGCCGCCTCGGTATCGACCCCCATCGCCGCATACTGTTCTTTGGCCATCGCGTAGGCTTGTTCAATACGTTTGTCCGTCATCATTTTTCTCCTGAAACTGATTGTCCAAATCTCAACTCTTGAATTTCAAATCTCAAACCCCTCCTCTGACTTCTGACTTTTTTCATTGCCCGGGATACCCCATCGCCGACAAAAACGCCATATTCGGCTGCGTCGTATCCAGCCGGGACATCTGCACCACAATCGGCTCCTCGGAAGTCACCATCAACGCATACGGCACACCCCGCTCAATCACCGCCGTACCGCCCTGTTTTAGTTCATCCATTCGCAAATGCCGACACCGTCGCGCCGCAAGAACGATGTCGGGGATGGTAACCGGCTCTTTGTCCTCAAAAAACACCGTCAACACGACGCCAGTCGCCGTCGATCCGGTATTGACCAGACACACACACTCATGCGACACATACCCGTTTGGATTTGAATGATCCGCCTCGGTGAGCTTCGGAATAAATCCGTCCGGCACAACCCAGCATCGTTTTCCAATCGCCTCAGTCACATTGACTCCTGATGCCTGAAATCACTTGATCTGCCCACTGCGGTACGACTCGACTTCCCAGTTCTCAATAAATTCCCGCGCCGCATCGGTCATATAATCAATCCCGCCGAACGCCTCAGCCAACTGTTTGACAATCGCCCCGTCTGTGGCCAGTTCCAGCGCCAGCTCGGCTTTTTTCGGCGTCGGTCCGACCCCCAGCGCCATCGGCCCAAATGCGACCACCTGCGGTAAATACCCGTGCTTTTCACGAAAGGTCGCCACCGCCTCGACCGTGGGTTTTTCAGTCAGATAAAAGGACTTGGCATATACAAGATGATCCGGCGAGATCGGCCCTTGCGGCAGCTCAAACGGCCCCGAGGCCGCCACGCGCACCGTCGGGTCCTCAAACGCCTGTCGAATCATCTCCCGTGCCGCTGCCACCTCCGTCGCGTCCGGCGCCGGCCCGACCGGCAGTTTGCAGCTAATCGACCGACCGGCGTAATGACGCTGCAGCGTCGTCATCAACCCAATATAAAGCTTACGAATCTCATCGGCCTCGTCGGCGGCCACAAACACCCCATGATTCTTCAGGAAAATCAGCGCCGGCTCGCGCCCGAAGTCCGCTTTATAGTCAGCCACCGCCTTGCGAACCGCCATACACAGCGTATATCCCGGATCGACATAATCCAGCCACAATGACTGCGGAAAACATCGTCGGCACGCCGCCTTGCCCTCTTTGCCGCATGTCATCCCGTTGACCAGCGCCGGGTGCGTATGCACCACATACCGTGCACTGAGCGAATCGTGCAGCGGCGCCTCGACCGACGGACGCCCCGAACCAGACGGCAACACCGCTTGCGCCATCAGCTCCTTGACCATCGCCTCGCGTTCAGCCGCATCAGCAGGCGGCTCAGCGCGATACAGCGCCCCCAGTTTGGAACGATCCAGAGCGACAAAATCTGAAGGTTTCAAGTCGGCAAGTGTAGTGCCGGAAGGTTTGACCCAAAGCGTGCTGTCGGTTTTGACCGATGTGTTTCCCCCGCCCCCACGAACATATTCGGCCGTGCCAAATTCATGCGAAAGTTCAGTTATGACATCCAGTAACTCCACAAGCATCCTTTCCCAGTGTTAGTCCAATTTTTACAGGCCATCCATTTTAGAGTATAAGCCCAAAGGACAGAAATGCAATACGCCTTTTGCCACAATCAACCGCTTGTTTTCATACCAATCCCGCCAATACCACACCATTCGAACACAAACGAACGTGGTTCCGGTCGCTGAACCGCCGGTATCCGCCGACTCTCGCTCACCTTCGGCTGCCCGTGCTCCCAAACCCGGCGCACCAGGGAGAATGAACAGGCGTTCGCCAAAGCTCCGTTCACCATTCGAATACCAAAATCCGGCGCCCGGTCAAAGACTTCCAGATCTACCGACGACGGAAGACGTCCTATAACAACCGCAACAGTCGGCTTGTCGGAACGTGCCCCACGTGCCGGACGGGTACAGTTTTTTTCACTTTGCGGTTAATCGACCGGTCTGTGTTTCCGATATAACGGCACGACTGTGAGAGAATCAAAAAGACAGATGCACAGACCTTTTACGGATACGATAGCGACATGAAAAAGGACACAACCCAATCGAACCGTCGGTCCGCCGGCTCCGGCTCAGCCGGGCAAAGCAGCCGACTGGATCTGATCACGCCGCTGGCCAAGAAAATCAACTGTCTCGATGTCAAACGCATCGCCGACATCTGCGTCAACGAAATCCCGCAACTGGTCGGGGCGCGGCTCGCTTCGCTGTATATCCTTGATGAAAACAGCGATATCCTGCATCTGGAAAACAACAACCATCCGTTTCTCATCAATAACATCGTCTCACTCAATCAGAATCCGCCTTCGCCGATGGTCGCGGCGGTGCGGAGCCAGGAGCTGCTGATTATCGACGATGTGGATACCCACACAACCCCGAATATGAAACACACCCAACGGTCGTTTTCGAGAAATTACAGTACCAAAAGTTGCATCATCGCCCCGCTGATCTGCCATGGGCGCGTCGTAGGCGTACTGAATCTGAGCGACAAGACCGATGGAGAACGCTTTAACGAGGATCAAATCGCCATTGTCGAGCTGTTTCGTCAGCTTGTGGGCGCCTCCATCGGCAACATCAAGCTGTTTGAAAAGACCCAGCGACAGGCCAAGACCGACGGCCTGACGGGAATGCTCAACCACCGCACGTTTTATGAGACGTTGGAGGCGGAATTGCGGCGTACCCAGCGTTACGGCGGACGGCTGTCGATCATTATGGCCGACGTGGACAATCTCAAGCCCATCAACGACAGCTACGGCCACCGCGCCGGCGATATGGCCATCAAGCAGATCGCCCGCCGCATCGGGGCCTGTATTCGGCAAATTGACGTGGCCGCCCGTTACGGCGGCGACGAGTTTGCCGTCATATTACCGAACACCTCACTGGCCGATGCAGCGGTCGTAGCCGAGCGTATAGTGACAATGGTCAAAAGCACGCCGATGATCTGGGAACAGCACAAAATCGATCTGTCCGTCAGCGTTGGCGTCGGACAATACGACGGCCACAGCGGGCCCGGCGAGGTCGCTCGCACCACCGACCGGGCGCTCTATGCCGCCAAACAGGCCGGCAAAGGCCGCGTCTCGGTGTTTGAAATGACCGCCGCCGCTCAATAGTCTCGTATGAACGGCAAAACGGAAGGTCCATCCGGTTTTCGCAGACGGACAACCGTTGAATTTCCTCATTGAATCTTAAAGGTCAGCGTATCTGCTTTGAGATCGTCCGACCGCGCGGTCAGTGTAAATTGTCCACGTTCGGCGCCAGCCCTGACCCACACATAACAGCGCCCCTGATAGGCGCTGCGGCCATGGGCCTGAAACGACTCATGGGAGAAGACATCGGCGTTGTCCACCGCTGCGATGACGCCCGGCTCATCCACCTCAAAGGCCATCTGATTACGGGCGGCGGGAACGAGAACGCCGTTTTCATCCACGATCTGCACTTCCACCCGCACCACGTCATCCCAGTCCATCGTCAGCGTCGAACGCGGGGCCAGCAATCGCACGGCGGCCGGTTGTCCGGCTGTTCGATGCGCTTTGACCGCGACGACCTGATCGCCATTGGAACCGACCGCACGGATCACGCCCGGCTCAAACTCCACCCGCCACGTCCGCGGTGAATCATCGTCGGGCCTTGTCTTTGCCCCCAGCGAACGCCCGTTAAGAAACAGCTCGACCGATTCGCAATTGCTATAGACATCCACCGTCTCGGTATGCGGCTGACGATTCATTGGCGTCCAGTCGGAAAACTCAAGCACGCGAAAACGGGCATCGGTGCTGGCCTCATAGCCCGGATCAATCGGCGACGGTTCATTGCGTCCGATACGCCGAACGATATGCACCATCGGCTCATCCGCCCACCAGCTTTGCCGCTGATAGGAGCGGGGACGCAGCCCGCCGGCTCGGTCGATGATCCCGAACGGCGTCGAAATCGCAGGCCATTGGCGCGATTCGCCCAGATAATCAATCCCGCTCCAGATAAACTGCCCCGAAAACGGCGGATGATCCCGCATGGCCAGCCAGACATTGAGATCATGTGAATTTTCCGTGCCGAGAATTTTGCGCTTCGGGTTTTGCCGATACGCCGCCAGCAGCTCATTTTCACGGTAATTTTGACCGACGACATCCAGCATATCCGCCAGTCCATTGTCATAATCACCGCTGACATTCGGCCTGAACAGACCCTGCGTCACCGGTCGGGTCGGGTCTTCGGTATGATAGACCTCAATCAGCGACGCCAGGATGCGTTTGGCCCGCTCCGGGCGCGGCGTGTCGCGTATCTCGTTGCCGGCGCTGTAAATGATGACGCTCGGATGATTCCGGTCGCGCCGCACCGTTTGGCGCGTATCGATCAGCGCCCATTCATCGAAGAAACGGTGATAGTCGCCCCGCCGCTTGCCGACCTGCCAGACATCAAGAAATTCATTCATCACCAGAAAGCCCATCCGGTCGCACAAGTCCAGAAATTCCGGCGCAACGGCGTTGTGAGCCGTGCGAATGGCGTTGACGCCCAGCGAACGAAGCGTTTCGAGCCGATCACGCCAGACCTGCAGCGGAACCGCCGCTCCAAACGCCCCGCCGTCATGATGGACGCACGCTCCTTTGATCTTGAAATTTCGCCCGTTGAGCCAAAAACCGGTGGCCGGCTCAAACCGGAACTCGCGAATCCCGAAGGCGGTGATCACATCGTCCAGCGTCTTGTCCTCCGAGATGACTTTGGTATGGGCGGTATAAAGCGCCGGCGAGACAATATCCCATCGCCGCGGCTGGCGCACGGTAAGATTCAGTTCGAACGGCTCGGTTTTTCCCCCCGCGATCGTTTTAGCCGGCGATGTGCTCCGTGCAGCCGTCGTGCCGTCCGGCGTATAAAAAATCGTCTCGATGGAAACGCTTCGTGCGGTATTGGCCGCATTGACCACCTCCGTCTGCACTCGTATCGCGGCCTGGTCGTCCGTTATCTTCGGCGTCGAAACAAACGTGCTCCACTGCCCCAGCCGCACCGGATCGGTCGCAATCAGCCGCACAGGACGATAGATTCCCTGGCCGGTGTACCACCGCGAATCCGGCTGCACGGTGGTGTCGGTTCGCACCGCAAGAACATTCGCCTGACCGGTGGGCTTCAAATGCGGCGTCAGTTCGTACCGCTGGCTGACGTAGCCGCTTGGCCGATGCCCGAGCTGATGGCCGTTGATCCAGACCGTGCTGTTGGCCATAATCCCGTCAAATTCAACAAACACCAGCTTATCGGCCCACCCCGACGGAACGGTAAACGCCTTGCGGTACCAACTGATCCCCGTCGGCAAAAACCCGCCGTCGCCGTCGCACGGCGCATCCGATGAAAATGGGCCGGCAATGCTCCAGTCGTGCGGCACATCGACGGTCTGCCACGAAGAATCGTCAAAATCGGGCTTTTCAGCCGCGTCCGCGTCCGCCTTCACAAAACGCCAGCCGGAATTAAACGACTCGATCTGACGGGCCTCAAGCGACGGTTCGCCCAACACCGAACCGCACAGACAAAACAAACTCAAAATCAGCATTATCTTTCGCATGGTAACTGCCTCCGCAAATTCTAAAGACAACCGCTGTTTGTATGGCACAGCCATTTTAACCGTGTTTCGGCTTGTTTTCATCAAGGATTTCAATGTCTTTGGGACTTTTGATCCGATAGCGAATACCCCGCCAGACGATGGTTCGTCCGACGGCGGACGAAAGGATGACCACCAGCAGGACAATCCCCCATATCCAGAATCCCAGCCAGTCGGCCCATCGCGCCGCACGCAAGGCCTGTTTGTCTTTTGACAGCAGCCGCGCCGCCAGTTCCTGTCGAATAATCGCCCGAAAAATCTGGCAGCTCAAAAAGACCCCAAACGCAAGGGCGTATTCCGCCCGATACGGCGCGCTGACTGCCTGCCCCCAGACGGTCAGCGCCAATGTGCCCCACAGACCGACCACCGACAGCAGCGCCCCGACCAGCCCGAACAGCCACAATCGCGGCGCATATACCCGCGTGATGATAAACTGCCGTCGCACAAACTCCCACAACCGGCCCCATCTCATAGATTGATACGAGGCAATCATACACGCCGGGACAAACCGTGTTCGCAATCCGTCCCGGCGAATCGCGCAACTCAGCGACAGATCGTCGCTCAGCGCCCGACGCCAAATGTGCTCGATGCCGAGGCGTTCAAAATCGCTGCGGCGAACCGCCATTGAACCGCCCCAAGCTAAATTAAACCGGGTATTGCCCAGCAACTGACACACCTTCGCATTCATCGCCGACAGAGCCAGCGTGGCCGGATGTCTGTCCTTGGGGACAAACCACCGATACCCGCTGGCCAGACCGATATGTTTTTTTCGCAGCGGAGCGACCACCTGACAGAGCCAATCCGGACCGGCGCACGCATCCGAATCGGCAAACACCAGCACCTCGACATCCGGCGGCATCTGATCGACCGCAAACAACAGATTATGCAGTTTTTGGCTGCAGCCCGCGCTCCGTCCGGCTGCCAGAATCCGCACATCCGAGGCCTCGGAACGACAGCGATGGCGCGCCTTGAGCCTCAGCAGCATCTCATAGGCGGCGTCGTCGCGACTTTGGACGACAAACCACAGCCGATACCCCGCGTAGGCTTGCTCATAAAACGACCGGATGTTCGCCTCAAACGCTTCATCCAGTCCTTTACACGGCACAATTAAAACGCAGTGCGGACGAAAGGTGCGCTCCCGCCGATATTTCTTCATTGCGTAATGAAAATTGCTGTACACCTGCGCGGTAAACGCGATTTCCACCACGATCAAAAACCCGATAATGAGTTCAAGCCAACCCATTGGCGCTCAAAATAAAAACACGATCCCTGCTATTGTTTACTGACGGAAGAATACAAACATTTGACATCTATGATTTAGATTTCTAAGATACACAACTATACTTAGAATCGGATACCACTGCAACTGAATTCTTACAGCC
>DSDR01000223.1 GCA_011048645.1 Phycisphaerales bacterium | reverse complement strand
GCGCTGTTGGTTGATGGATTTCAACAGATACGGGTTCTTGATGGCTTTTGTTTCGAGCAGGTCGATGGGACGCCCAAATAGTTCCCGCAGGGCGCTAAGCAATCCAAAATAGGCGTCGGCGTGGCGGATCGGTGTGGTCGGCAAAAACTCAACCAGAAAATCCAGGTTGCTGTCGGCGGCGAATTTGGCCGTCAGGACAGCCGAGCCGAAGACTTCAAGCCGCTTGACGCCGAAATGTTCGCACAGCCTTTTCAGTTGATCTCGTTTTTCTCGAACCGTATCGATCATAAACGTCCCATTTCTTATGTTTTACAGTCCCACATTCCAGACATCCTGTCAACAGAAAGTATTGATGCCAAATTACTTAGTCTTGCGGAAAAGAGGAGACGGCGGAATGATCGATTTTAAACCACATTCCGGACTGACTACATCGTCGCTGTGGTAAAACGGCCAAAAAAAGGTTCAATTTTGGGGTTATGGCTGGTACACTAAAGTATTCTATATTAAGTGTTGATATTTTGGGTTATCATTTGCGATTATTATTAAGCAGGAAGCAAGGATGAAACCGGCAAGGATAAACAGTTGGCTATTGAAGATATTCGGGTCGCGCAATGAGCGGCTGGTTCGGGGGTATATGCAGACGGCTCTGGCGGCCGGTGAGTTTGAATCGCCGGTTCGCGCCTTGAGCGACGAACAGCTCAAGGCCAAAACCGCTGAATTCAAGCAGGCCCTTGCCGAGGGCAAGCGTCCGGAAGATATCCTGCCTGAAGCGTTTGCGGTCGTGCGCGAGGCGGCCCGTCGGAACGTGGATATGCGGCACTTTGACGTGCAGTTGGTCGGCGGCAACGTGCTGTATGAAGGCAAGATCGCCGAGATGGCCACCGGCGAGGGCAAGACGCTGGTGGCGACGCTGGCGGCGTACCTGGTGCATCTGACCGGACGCAGGGTGCATATCGTGACGGTCAACGACTATCTGGCCAAGCGCGACGCCGAGTGGATGGGGCCGATCTTTCACGCCCTCGGCCTGACGGTCGGCGCGATTCAGGCGGATATGGACACCGCCGGCGACGAACGCAAACAGCAGTATGCCTGCGACATCACCTACGGGACCAACAACGAATTCGGCTTTGACTACCTGCGCGATAATATGAAAATCGCCGCCGAACAGATGGTTCAGGGACCGCTCGAATATGCCATCATCGACGAAGTGGACTCGATTCTCATCGACGAGGCCCGCACGCCGCTGATTATCTCCGGCCCGGCCCAGGACGACGTAACCCGCTACAAAAAAGCCGACACGGTGGCGCGCAAGCTGATGAGCCTGCAAAGTTCGTATGATCAGCTCAAAAAGGCCATCGATGAATATACGCGAACCATCGCCAACGCCCAGGGTGAGCTGACCGACGCCAAGCGTGCCAAAGACACCGGCCGTATGGAAAAAGCGCAGGCGGTGATTGACAAGACGCACAAGCAGTTGGAAGAGGCTCGGCGCCGGCTGGCCGAGGAACTGCGCGGCACGGAAGACCAGATCGAAGAAGAGACGCTGTATTATAATGTGGATTATGAGCGCAAATCGGTGCACCTGATGGAAAAGGGCATCGCCGCGGCGCAGGAGATTGCCGGCGTCGGGTCGTTCTATCTGGGACAGAATTCCGACTGGCCGCATTTGATCGAACAGGCGCTGCGGGCGCATCTGGTCTTTGAACGCGAGAAGAACTATGTGGTGATGGACGGCAAGGTGGTCATCGTCGATGAGTTCACCGGTCGTTTGATGCACGGCAGGCAGTGGTCCGACGGCCTGCATCAGGCGGTTGAGGCCAAAGAAGGCGTTCAGATCAAAGAAGAATCCCAAACCCTGGCGACGATTACGCTGCAAAACTTCTTCAAGCTCTACGGGCGGATTGCCGGTATGACCGGCACGGCGGCCACTGAAGCCGAGGAGTTTATGAAGATTTACAAGCTGGATGTGGTGACGATTCCGACCAACAAGCCCTGCGTCCGCGACGACCGCGAGGATATGATTTACAAGACAATGCGGGAAAAGTTTATGGCCATTGTCGATGAGATTCACGAGGTCTGCTGCGCCGGTCGTCCGGTGCTGGTCGGCACGGTCAGCATCGAGAAAAGCGAGGCGCTCTCCGAGGCGCTCAAACGGCGTTACGGCATCGAACACGAAGTGCTCAACGCCAAACAGCACGCCCGCGAGGCCGTCATCGTCGAAAAAGCCGGCCTTCAGCATACCGCCCGCGACGGTTCGATCCGCGGCAATGTGACCATCGCCACGAACATGGCCGGTCGCGGCACTGACATCAAGCTTGGCCCCGGGGTCGCGGACATCGGCGGCCTGCACATCCTCGGCACCGAGCGGCACGAGTCCCGCCGCATCGACAATCAGCTTCGCGGTCGGGCCGGACGGCAGGGCGACCCGGGCAGCAGCGTCTTTTTCCTGTCGTTTGACGACGATCTGATGCGGGTTTTCGCGCCGGACTGGACGGTCAAGGCGCTGTCCATGATCGGATGGGAAGAGGGAATGCCCATCCAGCACAAGCGGATCAGCAAGGGCATTGAAAAAGCCCAGAAGAAAGTCGAAGAGCGCAACTTCGAGGCGCGCAAGAGCCTGCTCGAATACGATGAGGTGATGGACTATCAGCGCAAAATCTTCTATTCGCGCCGCCGCAAGATTATTGAAGGCAAAGACCTGAAAAAAACCATCCAGGATATGATTGACGATGTCATCACCGACGCCGCCGAAGAAATCCTGGCGCCGGACTATCCGCAGCGATGTATCAGCGAATGGGCACGCGCGGAGTTCGGCGTCGAGCTGGACCCCAAACGGCTTCGCGGGATGGAGGCCGAACAGATCATCGAGACCATCCGCGAGCAGGCCAAAAAGAACATCGCTAACGACATCTCCGTATCGCTGGGCGAATATCTCGAAGACTACGACGACCCTTCGACCTGGAAAGTCGATGCCCTGTGCAAGTGGGCAATGAGTGCGTTCCGGGCCAACCTGTCGGCCTCCAAGCTGCGGCAGATGACCGCCGGGGACATCGAAGAAACGCTCGTCGAGGCCGCTTGCGAGCAGGTGGACAAAAAAGATGTCTCGCGGATTGAGGAATTTCTCAAAGCCGATTACCCGGCGCGCATGTTTGCCGTCTGGGCGCAGGGTAAATTCAATATCAAGCTCGACCCGGCGGAGTTGAAAGATTGCGAGGCATCGCAGGCCGAGCAAAAAGTGGCTCAGCAGGTTGCCGCGCTGTATCGCAAGCGCGAAGTGGAGTATCCGATTGAATACGCGATGAATATGGTCTTTACTCCGAAGGGGGCGAATGTCTATGGGTTTGAATTGCTGGCCGAGTGGGCGCGGCGCAAGTATGAGTCGGCACTGACGCCGGAGGACTTGTCGCAGATGCAGCCGAAGGAGATCTTCAACACGCTGCTGGACATGAGCAAGGTCTGGAACAACGGCAAGCTGACGCAGACGATTGAACACAAGCTGCGCAGCGCCGGGGCCGATACGCTTGCCGGCTGGGCCAGAGAACGCTTTGACGCCGATTTGACCGCTGATGAGCTGAAGGACAAAGACGCCGCCAAAGACAAACTGCTGGAGGCCGGACGCGCCTTTTTACGCCGTGAACTGGCCGATCTGGAGCGGTTTGTTTTGATTCAAATCTTCGACTCGACCTGGAAAGACCATTTGTATGCGATGGACCATCTCAAAGAAAGCATTATGCTGCGGGCGTATGCCGAGAAGGATCCGAAGATCGAATACAAGCAGGAAGGTTTTCGGATGTTCAACGAGATGCTCCAGACCATCGAGGATCGCGTTACCGACATCATCTTCCGCGTTCGTTTGCAGGCCGGCCAGCAGAGCCGCAGCGTCTATAATGTCAGCGAAACGCAGAAGCAGGAAGTCAGCCAGTTTGAAATGGCCCAGCGCCAGCGCGCCGCCGCAGCCGCCCCGCAGGGCGAGCAGAAAGTCAAACAGATCAAACTCGACCAGCCCAAGGTCGGACGCAATGACCCGTGCCCGTGCGGCAGCGGAAAAAAATACAAAAAATGCTGCGGCCAAAAGGGGTAGCCGATGGAACAACACAGCGACATCCGATGGAAGCAGCGATTCGACAACTTCGAAAAGGCCTATCGTTTGCTCGAACGCACGCTGGACATCTTATGCCGTAGGATGGGCTTTGGCCCATCGCAACAAGATGTCACACATTGTCTGCCCTCTGTCCTCTGACCTCTGACCTCTGTCCTCTGCCCATCACCCCTCCAGCCAAAACACTTCCTCAACCGATTTGCCAAATGTCCGTGCGATCTTCAGCGCCAGCGTCAGCGAGGGCGTATAGTTGCCCTGCTCGATGGCGATGATCGTCTGCCGCGTGACGCCGACCCGCTCGGCCAACGCCTGCTGGGTCAATTCCCCCGCCTCAAACCGACACCGCCGCACCTGATTGGTCAGTCGATCTTTACTCATCGTCTTCCTTTGCACATTGAATCAGCAAGGCGGCGGACTGAACACACTGGACTGGAAATATTCCCGTCAAGACCATCAGCGGAAGGAAGACAACCGGCATTTTTTCTTTTCCGCCGATTAAAAAGATTGCCGTAAAGGCAAATATAAGCAGATAGAATACAAAGATCATCATGCTCAACATAATACCATCCACCACGCCATTTTTTGCGACCGATTCATTTTTGCCTCTTCTTGCCTTGTTCTTTAATACATATTCAACTGAACAAATAGTACACTTTGCATTACATTATGTCAAGTATAGTTTGCATGTTTTTTGGAAAAATTATAAAAAAAGGTTCACCTCCCAAAAAGTTTATAGTTTTGAAGATATTAAATCGATAGATTTACCGATTTGGAGGCGTCGGTATATCCACCTACAGGATCATAAAGAAATAAAATGACTGATTTACGAATCATTGCGACGACAATTCGACGGCGGGGGATGTTTTTAATTGCGTCAACGTTTTTCTGGATTGCGGGGGCGGTTTGTGATATAAAGACGGCTTTGAACCCGAACTGTCAACCCAGGATAAAACCGATATGTTTGCAATTATCAGCGATATCCATTCGAATATTGAGGCGCTGACGACAGTGCTGGCGGACATTGAAAAACGCGGCATCAAGACGATTTACTGTCTCGGCGATGTGCTGGGATACGCGGCCAACCCGATCGAGTGCCTCGATTTGGTCATCGACAAGACCGAAATCTGCCTGATGGGCAACCACGACTACGCGGCCCTGTACGAGCCGACCAACTTCAATCAGGGCGCCGAATCGGCCGCTTACTGGGCGCGCAAGGTACTCGAACAGGAGCCGGATCATGAAAAAAACGACAAGCGATGGCGTTATCTGGGCAGACAGAAGATGCGCTGGACGCTCGAAACCAAACTCAAAGACGTTGAGGCGACGCTGGATTTCGTACACGCTTCGCCGCGGCGACCGATCAATGAATACGTTTTTCCGGATGATGTCTATACAACCACAGGAAAAATGAATGCCCTGTTTGAGCGGGTCAAGCATATCTGCTTTGTGGGGCACACCCACCTGCCGGGCGTGTTTCTGGAAGATCCGGACTTTTACACGCCCGACGAGCTGGGCGGCAAATATCCGATTATTCCGGATGAAAAGGCGATTATCAATGTCGGCTCGGTCGGTCAGCCGCGCGACCGCGACAATCGGGCGTCTTATGCCTATATCGAAGACAATTATGTGTATTTTGTACGTCTGGAATACGATTTTAAGGCCGCCGCCGACAAGATTTACGCCGAGCCGGAGCTGGATGATTTTGAAGGCGACCGATTGTTCGACGGGCGGTAGCGATTGACAATGGATTATTGAGGATTGAAGGCGAAACGAATGAAACCAAGAACGCTTGTTCTGATTGTCATTTCAGGTTTTTTGACGTTGTGCGGACTGCTGGCTTTGGATGCAGTGCGTTCCGGCAGACCGCCGCAGGTCGCGCCGCTGGCGGCGGCTGCTGAATCCGACGCGCCGACAGACGCCTCAGCCGGTTCTTTTTCCGATGTGAATCAGCAGCCCGCCGAAGAGCCGACGTTAACGGCGGCCGGGGATATCGAGCTGGCGGCGGTCAGCGGCCCGCAGCGGACGGTAACGCTCGGGGCGGTCTATCCCGACGACATTCGTCGCAACGACGACCCGGATCGATACAAGTTTCAGGTTGAGCTGACCACGCTCGGCGCGGCTGTCAGGACGGCTGCGCTGAGTGAGTTTGACAATCGCGATGCATCGGATCGACGCCCGCTGGTGCTGCTCTCACCGCTGCACAATAGTCGTCCGATCTATTCATTGGCCAATACGGCGCTGCGGATCGCCCCGGCCGGGGCCGAGCAGTTCGGACCCAAGACGTTCCCGCTGGATCGGCTCAACTGGCGATGGATCGAAACCGACGATGCCGATACGGCGACCTTTGAGGCGGCGCTGACGGACGCCGATACGCTGATGTCGGTGCTGCGGCTGGTCAAAACCTATCGCATCCGGCCGGGCAGCTACGATCTGGAGTGCACCGTCGCTGCCGAGAATCTGACCGACCGGCCGCTTCAGATTCAGATGGATTTTTACGGGCCGGTGGGACTGACGCGCGAAGACAGCCGTGAGGATACGCGAAAAATCGTGGTCGCCCACAAGACCGAATCGGGCATCCAAACACGATTTATGACAGCGCTGGACATCCGCCAGACCGAGCGGGAAAAGATTCGTCCGTCGCAGGGGGTGTTTTCGCAATTGAGAGGTTTATTCGGCAAACCGACGCCGCCGGAGGAAAAATTGCGATTTTCGCTCACTCCGTCGCGTCCGCCAATGATGTGGGCCGCGGCGACGAACAAGTATTTTGCCGCCATTTTGCGTTCGGCCGGCGATACCCTGGCCGAGCCGGGGCCGGTGCAGTTCAAGCGGGCGGCTTATATCGATGCGGACCTGATGGGCAAAGAGCCGGCCGAGCAGGCCGGCGCCGCAATGCTGCTCGAATCCAAGACGCTGGTTCTGGCGCCGAGCGGCAATGAGGCCGGCCAGACAACGCTGCAGTTGGATATGTTTTTGGGGCCGAAGGACAAAAGCCTTTTCGAGGCCAACGCGACCTATCGGGCGCTGGAATATTTTCAGACGATTGATTTTCGCGGGTGTTGCTGTCCAACCTCGATCATCGGGCCGATGGCCTTTGGTATCATTTGGCTGATGAAGGCGATTTACACGCTGATGGGGCCGCTGGGCAACTACGGCGTGGTGATTATCTTTCTGGTGTTTATTGTGCGGCTGATGCTGCATCCGGTGACCAAACACAGTCAGGTGTCGATGATGCGGATGCAGAAACTCGGCCCCAAGATGCAGGAAATTCAGAAAAAATACGCCGGCAACAAGCAGGAAATGAACCGCCGGATGATGGAGGTCTATCGGGAGATGGGCGCCTCGCCGATTTCGGGGATGCTGCCGATGTTTTTGCAGATGCCGATCTGGATTGCCCTCTGGACGGCGGTTTATACGAGCGTGGATCTGCGGGGGCAGGCGTTTTTGCCGTTCTGGATTACCGATTTGTCGGCGCCGGATCATTTGTTTCAGTTTCCGTTCGGGCTGTCGATTCCATACTTCGGGGACTATCTGAACCTGCTTCCGCTGCTGATGGGCGGGGTGATGTTTGCCCAGCAAAAGCTGATGCCCACGTCGCAGGCGGCCGCACAGACCAACCCCCAGGTCGCTCAGCAGCAAAAGATGATGATGATTATGTTCCCGCTGATGTTTCCGCTGCTGCTGTATCACGGCCCGTCGGGTGTGAATCTGTATATTATGAGCAGTATCGGCGCCGGCGTAATTGAGCAGATGGTGATTCGCAAACACATCCGCGAACGGGAAGAACGCGAGGCCAAAAGCACCGTCCCCGTGACCGCCAAAACCGGCGGCAAAGCCAAAAAGAAAAAACCCAAACCGATGTACCGATTTGACAGGACATAGCCTTACATAACACATCGGGTTATGGTAAACGAGGATATCATTGTTGCGGTCAGCAGTGCTTTGCCTTCGGCCGGGCAGACGGCGCGGAG
>DSDR01000226.1 GCA_011048645.1 Phycisphaerales bacterium | reverse complement strand
GGCATACGCTTCAAATCCACGCGCGGACGCGGCAATGTCGTCGAAAATATTTTTATTGAAAACGTGCAAATGAAAAATATCACTCGCCAGGCTATCAATTTTAACACCGCTTACGCCGGCGGCATCGAAGGCGGTCCGCCCCCACGTTTTCGCAATGTGTATCTCAACAACATCCGCGTTGACGGAGCGGCGACGGCCATCGAATTGATCGGATTGCCCGAAATGTGGCTGGAGAACATCAATATCAGCAACGCCGTCTTTGACCATGTGCGCAACGGTGCGGTGGTTCGTCGCGTCAAGGCGCTTCGACTTGAAGACGTTGCCATCAGCACCGACGGACGTCCCGTTTTGCTGGACAATGTGGCCGCGTCATTCATTAGCCATGTCAAACTGTCTGGCCGGCGACCGCCGGTGTATATACAAGGGGCACAAAGCGGTTCGATCATTATAGACGGATTGAAATCCAGTGATCTGGAATATGCCGAAGATGTACCCGAAAAGGCGATTGGGTTTGTCGAGTTAAAATTGCCTATGGCCGGGATTTGAACCACCATGTCCCCTGAACCCTCTATGCGGTTTGGGCCGGGACGATAATTAAAAAAATAGGGTTGACACACTACATATTGTTATTCATAATACCAAAAATGTCTATATAATTGTATTCAGGCAAGAGACTGAGTCAGGGAGGGACGGCAAGACGGTGAGGTGTCCGTATTGCAAAGAAGACCGCGATAAGGTGATCGACTCCCGTTCGAGCGACGGCGGCAGGGTCATTCGACGGCGGCGGGAGTGTTTGGCTTGTCGGCGGCGGTTTACCACCTACGAACGCATCGGCGAGAGCGTCAAGCTCAGTGTCATCAAAAAAGACGGTGTCCGCGTCCCGTATGACCGATACAAGGTCATTGCCGGCCTGCAAAAAGCCTGTTATAAACGACCGGTTTCGGTCGAGCAGATTCAGGACATTGCCGACAAAATCGAAGAGGATATTTTTCGCAATTTCGACAAAGAAGTGGCCTCGGAATATATCGGCGAACGGGCGATGCGGCATCTGCGCCATATCGACAAAGTTGCCTATATTCGTTTTGCCAGCGTGTACCGTGAATTTACTGACGCCGACGCCCTGCTGGATGAAGTCAGTCAGGCCTTCTCCGAACTGGACACCCCCGAACAACCCGGCCTGTTTCCATAGTCAGAACAAGACCAAATTGTGATGTATCTGAACCGGAAAGGGTGAACCATGCAGATTCGGGTGATAAAAGCAGACGGCCAAATCGAGCCGTATCTGCACACGAAAGTGCTGGGTACTTTTCATAACGCATTGGCCCTGGTCGGTGATGCAACGCTGTTTGCCGCCGAACAGATGGCCGAAGCGGTTACCTATTATCTTTATCGCCAAAAACCGAACGACGCCATCACCGCCGACGAGATTCATCTGATGATTGAGTCGGTCCTCTCGGCCACGGGGTTTGCCCACGCCGCCGAGGCGCTGAATCGCCATCGTCTGATGCGGCGACTCAAACGGCGGCGAATCGAGGTACTCGGCGACATCACCGACGATGCACAGGCCGTCGCCTGGAACAAGTCACATCTGGCCGCATCGCTGGTCAGAAAACATGCGATTGATGCGCTGACTGCCCGCGCCGTCGCCGCAAGCGTTGAGGAAAAGGTATTGGCAATGAACGTTGCACGACTGCGAAAATCGCTGCTGCGGCAATTGATCCTCAATGATCTTGAAAGTTTTCTCGATGCCCGAAGACAGCTTGAGACCTCGGCCGTATAACAACGAACCGGACCGTTCGAACGGGAGAAAGACGCATTAACAGCAAATGCGGGGAAAAAAGCGATTCACGCTTTTAGGGAACGAGGAAAATATCATCGGGATTGCAGGGGGTTTCTTTGCCGGTATAGGTATCGACGCCCTCAATCGTGAAGATGTCATCCTGGTTATAGAAGCGGGTCTGAATAAATTCCACCGAGCCATCACAAAACAGAGAATTTTGGCCTTTGCGCCGGTGGTTCGGGCTTAACATCCGGCGAAGCGGTTCGGTGAGCTGAATACGTTCAAATTCGTTGAGATGCTGATAAACGGAAGGCTGGAAGGGGATTTGCTGGAAAAGCGGATTCATATCGGCCGCAATAATTCTGCGCGAGCGGTCTGTCAGGCTGTCGTTTTTATCGCACAACAACATAAAACTGTAGCTGACATGACGGCGCGACGGAAAATCATTTAATTCGGCCATCAGGCCGGCTTCATAGCGCACCGGTCGGCCCTCGAGATGCCCCCCGCAGACGAATACGCGCCCATCGACATACCCTTCTTTGACCAGTTGCCACGGGTATCGGGTATTCGAATGAATTTCCGGCCCTTGGTATCCGATCTTCCACCACGGGGCCCCTGTCTTTACCTTGATCTCACCGAGACGGCCGTTATGGTCATTGGCAAAAACCGCCATGGCCTGGCCGATCCGGCTCAGATTTTGCGCACAGGCGGCCCGCCGACTGCGTTCCCGCATCGCTCCGAAGGAGGGAAACAAAATCCCCGCCGCCACAATGATGGCCGCAGCGGTGGCCAAAATCTCAAACACAGGCCGCCATAAACGCCCTTGGCCTACCTGTTTAGAAGCATCCGCCGGAAGGTATTCCTGACGTTCCTGCTGTTCCTTAAGCAGGGCTTGAAGTTTGCTTGTGCCGGAAACTTTGGGAGTGGCGGCCAGCTTCAGCCGGGCCACCGTCAGCTCGGCCAGATTGTCGGGGCAAGGTTCATATTTAATGCTGTCCAGCTCCGTCAACGCTTCTTCCAGCCCGGCATAGAAACGCGCGGCGTCAGGATTGGAGGCGATCAGATCGCGCCCGCGAAGGATGTCATCCTCCGCGCCGCAGCGAAAATAGAAATCAAGAATCAATTGTTGTTCTTCTGAACTAAGATACCCCATAATTATCAGTCCCGCGATTGGCAGCTTTCCACTTTTTCATAAAATGCACCACAGCTGTATGCAGGCGGCTTTTGACCGTCCCTATTGGTATACTCAAAATCTCGGACATATGTTTGTATGAAAATTGCTCAAAATACGCCAAGATGAGAATCCCTCGCAGATTTTCCGGCATATCCGCTATAATCTCTCTGACTCGACGGGCGGTTTCATCGCGGGAAACCTCATCGTCCGGGGTTGTTTCGTAGGAGGTCAGTATATTGACGACCTCGTCTATCGACACATCGCCGGCATCAGCCAGCGTCCCCATGCTCATTGAGGATTGCCGCTGCATCTTACGCAGGGCGTCTTTGGCCTTGTTGGCCGCGATGGTAAACAGCCACGGACGCAGCGGGCGATCCACGTCAAAACTGTCCTGGCTGGTGTAAAGCTGCAAAAACGTCTCTTGAAAGACGTCTTCGACCAAATCCTGCTGGCTGACAAACCGACGCAAAAAGGCGTACAGAGAATCCTTGTAGCGGTTCACAAGCTCACGAAACGCCCATTCCTGCCCCTGCCGATACTGCCGCAACAAATCAGCGTCGGTCATCGAGCTGACCGGATTTTTTGTATTCTCAGTGTCCATAAAAGGGTCGATACGTTATCTGTCCTTGACCCTTTATTATAGATGGTTAAGGGGAGCTTTTGAATTCAAAAAAAGACAATTTCATCTAAAATTCCGCCTCAAAACCGATACCCGATAATGTATAACCGAATTTATAAAAAGACAGAAATAGTCGATTGCCGCCATCAGCCGTTTTGCGCGTGGACGGCATCGGTAATGATTTTGACGGCGGTATCAACGTGATGTTCAGTGGTGAACCGGCCGAGACTGAACCGCACGGCGCCGGCGATTTTGTCCTGTTCCAAACCGAGGGCCTTGAGGACGTAGTTGGATTGTCCGGCTGCCGAATCGCAGGCCGAGCCGGTGGAAGCGGCCAGCACATCGGCCAAACGACGAAGCAGGGATTCGGCTCGGACGTCCGGAAAGACGATCAGACTCGTATTGGGCAGCCGCTCGACGCGGCGGCCCAGCACTTCGGCGCCGTCAACAGCGGCGGTTAAACCCTCTTCCAAACGGTCCCTTAATCGCCGCATGGTCGCTGCGTCGTGCGGCTGCTGCCGGGCGGCCAGCTCGCAGGCTGTGCCCATCGCAGCGATACCCGGGACATTTTCCGTGCCGCCGCGAAGGCTGCGTTCCTGTCCGCCGCCGAGAATCTGCGGGCACAGACGCACCCGCGGGCCCCGGCTGCGGACATACAAGGCGCCGACGCCCTTGGGGCCGTACATCTTGTGCGCCGACAGTGCGGCCAGATCGACGCCGATTGTCTCGATATGGAACGGAATTTTGCCGGCGGCCTGCGTTGCATCGCAGAATAACAGCACGCCGCGTTTTTTGCACAAAGCCGCAATCTCGGCAATTGGATTGAGCGTCCCCACCACATTGTTGGCCGCCATCGCACATACGAGAATTGTCTGCGGGGTGAGGGCCTGCTGAACCTGCTCAGGCCTGATGCGTCCGCTTCGGTCGGGTCGCAGCAAGGTGATGTCAATGTCGCTGTTGGCCAGTTGTTTGAGCGGCTCCAGCACGGCTTTGTGCTCGGCCATCGAAGCGATGATGTGATTGCCCCTCTCGCGATAGGCCGCGGCGACGCCCTTGACGGCCAGATTGCAGCTTTCCGTGGCGCCGGACGTAAAGACAATCTCCGACGGCGATGCGCCGATCAGCGCCGCGGTTTGCGCGCGGGCCGTTTCGATGCAATCCTGCGCCGCTCGACCCCAGCGGTGAGACTGACTGGAAGGATTGCCGAAGACCTCGCGCAGCACAAACGTCATCGTCTCCAGTACCTGCGGATCCGGCGGCGTGGTGGCGTTATAGTCCAGATAAATCGGCTCTGTATCAGGGTTCAAGGTATTCATACTCGTTTTGGTCGCAACACGGACACGGCGTGCTTGGCCGCAGTTTGGACAAGGCGATACGCTGTATCGTATTGTCCCAGAAATCAAATTTGACCATCATTGGGTTGGCCTGTGCGATATGGCCGGACAGCAGTTTGATCGCTTCGGCTGCCTGCATGGCGCTGATCGCGGCCACGGCCGGGCCGAGTACGCCGAACTGACAGCAGGCGTTGCCCTGCTGGTCATCTTCGCCGCAGCACGGCGGAACAGACGGGATGATGCACCGCAGACAGGGCGTTGTGCCGGGGATCAACGTCAGCACCTGCCCCTGGCCTTCCATCACGCCGGCCGAGACCCAGGGAATGCCGTATTTGACGGCATAGTCGTTCAGAAGAAATCGCGTGGGAAAATTGTCTGTACCGTCCACGATCATATGGACGCCTTTGGCCGCGCGGTGAATCGTCAGGTGATCAATTCGCTCGGCGAACGGCTCGATGCGGCATTCGCTGTTGATTGCCCGCAATCGCGTCGCGGCCGCTTCTGCCTTCAACGGGCAAGCCGCAGCGTCCTGCTCGGTATAGAGCGACTGGCGATGCAGATTGGACAGCTCCACGCTGTCATCATCACATAGCCGCAAATGGCCCACGCCGGCGCGCACCAGCAATTCGGCCGCCCAGGAGCCTAAGCCCCCCGCGCCGACGACCAGGACGGAGCTTTCCGCCAGCCGTTTTTGCCCTTCGGCGCCGAATGCGGTAAATGCGATTTGTCGTGCATATCGTTTTGAGGTCATCTGTCTTTGACTTTCACTTCGACCATTCTCAATTCTTAATTCTTAATTCTTAATTCTTAATTCTACATTCCGCGCTCAATCCAGCCGCCGCCCAAAACGGTATCGCCGTCATACAGTACCGCCGCCTGGCCGGGTGTCACGGCATCGACCGGCGCATCAAAGACGGCCTCAAAACGGTCGTCGCCGATGCGGTGAACGGCGCCGCGGACGCCGCGATTTTTGTAACGAATCTGAATTTGACAATGAAACGACTCGGACACATCCGCAAGCCAGTTGGCACGCGAGGCAACCAGCCCCCGACACGCCAGCAATTCGCGCGGCCCGACGGTAATGCTGCACTGTTCGGGATTGATGCCCACTACATACAGCGGCTTTGCCGCGGCGATACGAATGCCGCGTCGCTGACCAATGGTAAATTGTCCATAGCCGTTGTGCGTGCCCAGCACATTGCCCGCCTCATCCAGAATCGGCCCCGGCTGCAAGGCGCGATCGGCACGTCCTGCAAGAAACAACCGGTAGTCATCCTGCGGCACAAAACAAATCTCCTGGCTGTCGGGTTTGTCGTGGACGACCAGCCCGGCGTCTTTGACCAGGGCGCGTGCCTGCTGCTTGTTTTTTAGCGTGCCCAGCGGAAAGCGAATACGCTCCAGCCGCGACCGCGGAATATCGAACAGCACATAGGACTGATCTTTGTCAGCCGCTTTGGCGCGTTTGAGCGAAACCCTATCGCCGGTTTCGGTAATCGCGGCGTAGTGGCCGGTTGCGATATACTGTGCGCCGAGTTGGTCGGCCAGTTCAAACAACTTGCCGAATTTAATCAACCGATTGCAGGCGATACACGGATTGGGGGTCTTGCCCTCGACATAGGCGCGAACAAAGGCGTCTTTGATCTGCGTCATTTCGTCGTTGCCGTCGAGCGTCTGAAAATCGATGCCCAGCCGTGCGGCAACCGCGGCGGCATCGGCGGCATCCTGCGGCGAGCAGCACGACCGTTCGGACGGCTGGCCGGTGCGCTCCTGCTGAAGGCAGATAAACACCGCGCTGACTTCCATCCCCGCCCGGCTCAGCAGCGCCGCCGCCGCGGCCGAATCCACCCCGCCGCTCAGCGCGACAAGTACCTTGTTTTTGTTCAGTACGGGTGTCATAAAGCGGTTTGTTTCAACGCCTTCTCAAGATCGGCAATCAAATCGTCGACGTCTTCAATGCCGATGGATAATCGAATCGTTCCTTCGGTGATACCGATTTTTTGCTTGTCGTCGGGACTCATCACGCCGTGGCTCATCGTCCAGGGATGGCAGACCAGCGACTCGACGCCGCCCAGACTCTCGGCAAACAGAAAGATGTCCAGTCCTTTGGCAAAGCGTTCGACGGCTTTCAAGCCGCCCGGCAGCCGAAACGTGATGATCGCCCCGAATCCGTCCATTTGGTCTTTGGCCAGCGCATACTGAGGATGCGACGGCAGCCCCGGATAGATGACGCCTTCGACAGTCGTTTGGGCCGCCAGCCAGCGGGCAACGGCCAGCGCGTTTTCTTCGTGTTTCTTCATTCGCACCGCCAGCGTCTTGAGGCCGCGCAAACTCAGCCAGCAGTCAAACGGTCCGGGCACGGCCCCGACGGTATTCTGGTAATAGGCCAGCCGTTCGTGCAGCGCGGCATCGCCAGTCACCACCGCGCCGCCAATGACATCGGAATGGCCGCTGATGTATTTGGTCGTGCTGTGAATGACTACATCGACGCCCTGGGTCAGCGGACGCTGAAAGAACGGCGAGGAAAACGTGTTGTCCGCGGCCAGCAGGATGTGATACCGTTTGGCGATGGCCGCGACCGCCCGCACATCCACCAGTTGCAGCAGCGGATTGGCGGGCGTTTCGATCCAGATCATTTTTGTATTCTCTTCAATGGCCGCCTCAAACGCCTCCGGCTGCGTACCGTCCACATACGTCAGGCGAATGCCGCGACCGGCCGCGACGCCTTCAAACAGCCGAAACGTCCCGCCGTAGATATTCTCGGAACTGACGATATGATCGCCGGGGCGCAGCACCGACAGCGCCGCATCCACCGCCGCCATGCCGGAGCCGAACGCCAGGCCGTACTTTCCCTCTTCCAGCGCCGCTAAACATTTTTCATAAGCGCTGCGGGTCGGATTGCCGCTGCGCGAATATTCAAAGGCGTTGGGTTGGCCGACGTCTCTGAAGACAAAATTCGCCGTTTGATAAATCGGCACGTTCACCGCGCCGGTTGTCGGATCCGGCTCCTGGCCGACCCGAATCGCTTTGGTCGCAAATTTCATACAATCTCCTAAACAAAAACCGAGCGGCGCAAGCCGCCGGATAATGTTGCAATAACCCAGGGTCGCCAGTGAGCCGGATTACGCCACACTATGTCAAATATTTCACTCTGTCCGTATCGC
>DSDR01000069.1 GCA_011048645.1 Phycisphaerales bacterium | reverse complement strand
GTTTTATCCGACGGATGTGTTGTGTACGGCGCGGGAGATTATCACGCTGTGGGTCTCGCGGATGGTGATGATGGGCCAGTACTGCGTGGGCGATATTCCGTTCAGCGATGTGTATATTCACGCGATGATTCAGGACGGCCAGGGCCGCAAGATGAGCAAGAGCCTGGGCAACGGCATCGATCCGCTGGTAGCGATTGACAGCCACGGCGCCGACGCGATGCGGTTTATACTGGCCAGTATGACCACCGACACCCAGGATGTGCGAATGCCGGTTGCGCCGCTGAAGCTGCCGGACGGGCGGACGGTCAACAGTTCGCCGAAGTTTGACCTCGGACGCAGTTTCTGCAACAAGCTCTGGAACGCCTCGCGGTTTGCAATGATGAATCTGGAGGGCGTCGATCCGGCTGCGTTTGACGCGCAGCGGATGGATTTGACCGACCGATGGATTCTGTCGCGACTGGCACGGACGATCAAGACGGTCACCGAGACGCTGGAGGCGTATAAATTCAATGAACCGATCAACGAGTTGTATCGCTTTTTCTGGAATGATTTTTGCGATTGGTATCTCGAATGGTGCAAGCCGCGAATGCAGGATCGTAGCACGGGCGTCTCGCCCGTGAATCAAAAACACGGGCAAGATGCCCGTGATACGGCGCAGAATGTGCTGGCGTTTGTATTGGATCAGATTCTGCGGCTGCTGCATCCGTTCGTGCCGTTCATTACCGAAGGGATCTTTCAGAATCTGAATTCAATCGCCCCCAAGCGCGGCCTGAACGGGTTGAGGGAGTTAACGTCGGACGATTCAATTATGATTGCCCCGTGGCCCGAACCGCTGGATCAGTGGATGGATGAGTCTTGCGAAAAGCAGATTGATCTAATCCAAAACATTATTCGTTCGATTCGGGACATCCGCAGTCAGTACAACATCGCCCCGTCTCAAACCCTGACGGCCTCGCTGTCGGCGTCGGCGTCGGTCAGCAAGTTGCTGACGGCTCAATCAGCGCTGATCAAACAGCTTGCCGGTCTGGAGAATGTGCACATTGCGGCCGATCTGGAAAAGCCCGCTAATGCCGCTGCGGCGATTGTCGAAGAGGTGCGGCTGTACGTTCACGATGTGATCGACCCGCAGGCGGAACGTCAACGACTGCAAAAACAGAAAGAATTTATCGAAAACGGTCTTCGTCCGTTACAGGCCAAGCTCGGCAATGAAAACTTCCTGACCCGCGCCAAGCCGGAAGTCGTTGAACAGACACGCCGGAAACTGGCGGAATTATCCGAACAGCTTGAGGCGGTCAGCAAACACCTGGCCGAATTGGAGCGGTAATGGACGGCGGAACTTTGGCGAAAGGATCCCTTATGGATATTCAGGTCGAACTGGCCCAGATTATTATCAATGAGCAAGTGGATCAGCAGATCATCGTACTGCGGGAACTGAACGGCCAACGGAGTTTTCCGATTGTGATCGGAATGCCGGAGATTCTTGCCATCGACCGACGTCTGAAAGGCATCGAGCTGCCGCGACCGCTGACCCATGATCTGCTGGAGCAGGTCATCGAGCAGATGGGCGGAACCATTGAGAAAGTAGTGATCAATGATCTGCGCGACCACACCTTCTTTGCGACGATTTATGTCCGGCGGAGCGCAGAGACGATTGCGATTGACAGTCGGCCGTCGGATGCGATTGCCTTGGCCGCAGGACTCAGAACGCCTTTATATGTCGCCGAGCAGGTATTTGACCAGTTGGGACTGTGATGTAGAATGTAGAATTGAGAATTGGAGTTTTCGAAGAGGCGTCGGTTTGAGCTGAGCAGGGGGCAAGTCAATGTTTGTCCGAGGAGGTCAAGCCGGTTATCAGCAGGATTCCCACCCCGATACACAGCAGAGAATCGGCCACATTAAACGTCGGCCAGTGATAACTGCCCACATAGACATCAATAAAATCCCGCACCCGTCCTTCGTTGAACAATCGGTCGTACAGATTGCCGATGACGCCGGCGTGGATACAGCCCATCGCCGCCAGCGTCAGCCGGGGGGTCAGCTTGCCCAATACAAAGAGGGTGTTAATGACAATCAGGGCAATCATCGAGACGCCGACAAACATCCATCGCATCCCGGAAAACAAGCTGAACGCCGCGCCGGGATTTTCCGCTATGATGAATCGCAAAAAGCCGTTAATCAGCGTATATTGTTGACTCAGCGTTCCTTCCAGCCAATGAAACACGGCGTATTTGGACCACAAATCCAGCGCCGCTCCGATGAGGCTGATTGACAGAAACAGAATCGAATCGCCGGCGTTCGGTCGGCGTTGCGGCGGCATCGTCTCGCGGTTTTTTGTCGGCGGGCGGTGTGTCATCGCGGCTCAGGGCGTTAGTTGTATTTGGCCATCAGCTCATGCAGTTGCGGCTGGTCGGGGTTGATCTGAAGCGAGATATTCCATTGCTCAATCGCCAGCGCCTTGATCCTCTCATCGTTGTTGTTTTGAATCGCCCACAGCATATAAGCGACTCCCAGACTCTTGTGCGCCATCCAGTCGTCATGGCTCAGCCGTACCGCCTGCTTGTAGCTTTCGATTGCCTCTTCGGTTTGCTTGAGCTTTAATTGGGCAAATCCGAGATACTGATAAGCCACCCCGTTTTCCGGTTCGCGTTCAAGCACATCGGTCAACAGTTCGATGGCCGAGCTGAACCGTTCGGCCCGCAGGTAGGCGCGCGCCAGAGAGACCATCACATCCGGCTGATTGCCCTGTAATTCAAGAACACGACGATAAGCGTTGATGGCCTGAAGATTGTCTTTTTGTTCGATATAGATATTGCCCAGCAAAAACTCCGCATCGGGCTGGTCGGGGTCGATTGTTTTCGCCTTTTGGGCGTATTCCTGTGCTTGTCCGAGGTCGTTTAACTCAAAAAAGCTGCGCGCTGCGCCGACGTGCGCCTCATAATGCTCCGGTTTGAGTTTGGCCGCGGCGACAAACGCATGAGCGGCGCGCGCATATTGTTTGAGAATCTCGCTGACTTTGCCCAGATTAAAAAAGTCTTTGAATGACCAGGGATCCAGCGTCGCGGCCTGCTCGTAGGCGTCGGCGCTTTGTTCGTACTGCTGCAATGCCTGATACAAGTCGCCTTTCATCGAGAATGCAAGAGCAAACTCTTTGTGGAGCTGAGTGGCCTGTTCCAGTTTGTCAAGGGCGGCGGCATAATTCTCGATGTCATTCAGCATCATCGCATCCACATACAGACTGACGGCCTGTTGACGCTGCCGTTGAAGTTCCTGAGCGGCCAGCTCGTCTTTGGACAGTGTTTCCGTCCACGGCCAAAAAACGCAGCCGCTCGCCAGAAATCCCGCTAAAATCGGCACAAACAAAACGAGGCGTCGTACGTTTTGAAAACCCGTCATCAAAAGACCCTTTCCGATTCAAATGCCCCAACTACGGCGGTTAATTCAGTTTACGACAAATTCCGCGGCAAAGTATAGCCAATTTACCGAGGAATGTCAAAAAGATTCCATTTAGGTTTATTTTTATGTCAGGTATATCTTGTTTCTGTTGTTTTATGGGACTGTTCGCGCAAATCTGCAATTGACACCCGTGGGCGGTTCTTTTATACTGGTTTGACTATTGATTGGTATTGGAAACAGCCTAAAGAAAGGAACCCGATGAGCGATAAAAAGACGCCGCTGCGAAAGCGGCCTTGTGTGATGATTATCCGCGACGGCTGGGGCTACAACCCCAACCCGCAGGAGGATGAATATAACGCGATTAAGGTTGCCAAACCGCCGGTGGATGCCATGCTGATGGCGGCGTATCCGAATTGTCTGGTGCGGACCTACGGCGAGGACGTCGGGCTGCCGGAAGGAACCATGGGCAACAGCGAAGTCGGACACCAGAATATCGGCGCCGGTCGGATTGTCTATCAGGACTCGGTGCGGATCACCGTGGCCATTCGGGATGGCTCGTTTTTCGACAATGAACAGCTCAACAAAGCCGTTGACCACGCCCTGAAAAACAACAGCAAGCTGCATCTGATGGGGCTGTGCAGCGACATCGGCGTGCATTCGCTGCTGGAGCATCTGTACGGCCTGCTTGAACTGGCCAAACGCAGAGGATTAAAGGATGTCTATCTGCACGCCTTTACCGACGGACGCGATTCGCCGCCGACCAGCGGCGCCGGTTATTTAGCGGACATTGAAAAGAAAATGGCCGATATCGGCGTCGGACAAATCGCCACGGTGACGGGGCGGTTTTATGCCATGGATCGAGACAAGCGATGGGATCGCGTGCAGGCGGCCTATGAGTGTATGACCCGCGGCATCGGCCGCCAGGCGCGCAGCGCCGCCGAGGCGGTCAAGACCAGTTACGACAAAAACGAAACCGATGAGTTTATCGCCCCGACGAATATCGTCGGTCAAGAGGACAAGCCCGTGGCGCTGGTTGAGGACGGCGATAGTGTTGTCTTTTTTAATTTCCGCGGCGACCGCCCGCGCGAGATGACCCGTGCGTTTGTCGATGAGTCGTTTGAGGGATTCCAGCGCAAGACCCGACCGGATGTGTATTATGTCTGTATGACCGAATACGACGCGACGATTCCGGCGCCGGCGGCCTTTACCCCGGTGCGTAAAATGCCCAACATTGCCGGCGAGTATTTCAGCAAGCTCGGACTGAAGCAGTTTCGCTGCGCGGAGACCGAAAAATACGCCCATGTGACCTTTTTCTTCAACGGCGGCCAGGAAAAGCCGTTTGACGGTGAACAGCGTCAGATTGTCCCTTCGCCCAAGGTCAAGACCTACGACCTTAAGCCGGAAATGAGCGCCCCGGAAGTGTGCGATGTGATTTGTGAAAAGCTCGACAGCGGCGAATTTGATGTGATTATCTGCAACTTTGCCAATCCCGATATGGTCGGACATACCGGCGTCCTCGAAGCGGCGGTCAAGGCCTGCAAGACCGTTGACGCCTGCGTCGGCAAGGTGCTGGACAAGGTCAAATCGCTTGGCGGCAGCGCCGTCATTCTGGCCGATCACGGCAATTTCGAGAAGATGTGGGATTTCCAGAACAATATGCCGCACACCGCTCACACGGTCGGCGATGTGCCCCTGATTGTCTTTGACGAACAGTTCAAAGGCCGCAAAATGAAAAACGGACGTCTGGCCGATGTCGTGCCGACATTTCTGGAAGTGATGGGCGTTGACAAGCCTGATGAAATGACCGGAGAAAGCCTTTTGATATAAAATCCGAAATGCAGAGCACGGCATTTGAAAAAATGGTCATTAATTATTTTTTCGGATTTCGATATTCGTGCTTCGGATTTCACTTAGCGGAGTGATTTTGAATGGGCAGGATCGCCGTCCTTGATGACAATATGGTCAATATGATCGCGGCCGGCGAGGTGATTGAGCGCCCGGCCAGCGTCGTCAAGGAACTGCTGGAAAACAGCATCGACGCCGGGGCCGGTCGTATTGTCATTGACGTTGAGGACGGCGGTCGTCGTTTGATTCGTGTCGTCGATGACGGCGGGGGGATGGCCGCCGACGACTTGGCGCTGGCCTTCGAGCCGCACGCCACGAGCAAACTCCGCACCGCCGATGATCTGCTGGGCATTCGCACGATGGGTTTTCGCGGCGAGGCGCTGGCCAGTATCGGCGCGGTCGCCAAAGCCAGCGTCACCAGCCGCACGCCGGATGCCATCGGCGCCCACCGCATTGAAATCGACTGCGGCCAAAAAGGCCCGGTTGTCCCGTGCGCCGGGGATACGGGCACGACGATTGAGGTGCGCAATCTGTTTTACAAACTGCCGGCCCGCCGCAAATTTCTGCGTACCGCCAACACCGAAATGAACCACATCGCCGAGCATTTTACGCGGATTGCCTTATCGCACGAATCGCTCGATCTGACGCTTACGCACAACAACCGACAGGCGCATCATCTGCTCAGCGGGCAGGGCCTGCGCGAGCGCATCGGCCTGCTGTTCGGGCCGCAAATGGCCGACGACCTGCTCGAAACCACTCGACAGGAGCGCGGCATGCGGCTGCGGGCGCTGCTCGGACGACCGGTTGGGGCGCGCTCCAGCGGAAAATATCAATATGTCTTTCTCAATCGCCGGTTCATTCGCGACCGCTTTATTCTGCACGCCGTCAAAGAAGCCTATCGCGGCCTGATCGAGCCGAACAAGTATCCGGTCGTTTTTCTGTTCATTGAGATGCCGCCGGAAGATTTCGACGTCAATGTTCATCCGACCAAGGTGGAGGTGCGTTTTGACAACCCCAATCTGGTCTATTCTGAAGTGCTGGCGCTGCTGCGCGACAAGCTGCTCAGCACCAATCTGGATGTTGGCGCCTGCCTGCCGGCGCCGGAGGTTTTTGTGCCGAGTGAACGCTTCGGTCATGCCGAAAGCCGCGACCGTCAGCAGCGCATCGAGCGGGCGATGGAGGATTTCTTCAAGACGCCCCAACCCGCTTCGACTCAGCGGTCGTTCGATTTCAAGCGGTCCTATTCGGCCGGACGATCAAAAACTCCGCCGCCGCACAGTGTGTCAGGACAGACAGACTCGTTTGGCCAAAGCGGATCGGCGCTGCAGGAAGACTGGAAGCCCAGGACGTACTTGCAGGTGGACAACAGCTATCTGGTCGTGCCCGACGCCGACGGCTTTATGGTCATTGATCAGCATGCACTGCACGAACGTATCCTGTATGAGCAGATGTGCGTCCGCTTGCGCGAAGGGCGGCTGCCGTCGCAGCGTCTGTTGATGCCGCATCCTTTTGAGGCGACGCCCGCCCAGGCCGACGCACTGGAAAAGCATCGCGATTTGATTGAAAAAATCGGCGTTGAAATCGAGATGTTCGGGCCGAATACACTGGCGGTGCAGGCGTTTCCGATGCTGCTGGAGCGCGTTGAGCCGACGGCGTTTGTTGTTGAACTGCTGGACAAACTCGTCGAAGACGAGGGACACAGCAATGAAGAACGGCTGCTGCACGAGATTCTGGATATGGCCGCGTGCAAGGCCGCCGTCAAGGCCGGTCAGCCGCTTTCGGAGGCGGAAATTGCCCATCTGCTGGCCAACAAAGATGTGGTGCAGCGGACCAGCCGCTGCCCGCACGGACGGCCGACAACGCTGGTTTTTTCGCGCAAAGACCTCGATAAGCAATTCAAGCGGACGGGGTTTTGATGAAATTTCAAATTGCACATTTCATATTTCAAAGTACCGCCGGCGGCCCCTTCAAACATAGCTTATGGGCGCTGAGTGCGATACTCTGTTGGCTGGTCGGTTGTGCCGAACAAAATCAGCCGGTCGCTTCGTCCGAAGAGGGCGCGATGCGGATCGTCTCAATGGCGCCGAATCTGACCGAGATACTCTTTGCTTTGGGGCTGGATGAGCAGATCGTCGGTGTAACGCGGCATTGCAATTATCCCCCCGCGGCGCAGCAAAAACGACGGATCGGTACCTTCTGGCAGCCGGACATCGAAGCGGTACTGGCCCGGCGTCCCACGCTGGTGGTTACCCTTGGCTTCGAGCAGCAGCGTCAATTGGCCGAGCGTCTTGCGACGTTTGACTGCAAGACGCTGACGCTCGAAATTGAAGCCGTTTCGCAGCTTTTCGATGCGATTTTGACAATCGGACACGCCGTGGACCGCACTGCACAGGCTCAGACGCTGGTCGAACAGTTGCAGGCGGCTCAGGAGCGGATGCATCGCCGCTATGCCGGGCGTCGGCGTCCGAAAGTGCTTTGGGTGATTCAGCGCGAGCCGCTGCGTGTGGCCGGAACGAAGACTTTTGTCAATGAGCTGATCGAGTTGGTCGGCGGCGTCAATGCCATTGGTCCGACGCGGCATATCTATCCGCCCGTCGGCGCCGAGCAGATTCTGGTCGCCCAACCTGATGTTATTGTTGAACCAACTGATGAACCGGAGCGGTTGGCCGACCAGCGGCGCTCGGCCGAGGCTTTTTACGCGGCGTATGCCTCGGTCCCGGCGGTGCAAAACGGTCGAATATATGTCCTGAACGGCGATGTGGTCTCCCGGCTCGGTCCGCGGCTGGATCAGGCGCTGGAACAGATTGCCCGTTGCGTATGGCAGGAGTGAACGATGTCC
>DSDR01000055.1 GCA_011048645.1 Phycisphaerales bacterium | reverse complement strand
CCAAAACGGATTTGAGCACATCCTTTGATCATCGTTCAGCGCGAATCCTGCTGGCCGAAGATAACACGACCAACCAACAAGTGGCGCTGAGCATTCTCCGCAGGATGGGGCTGCACGCCGACGCCGTCGCCGACGGCGCAGAAGCCGTCAAGGCGCTTGAGGATATTCCCTATGATCTGGTGCTGATGGATGTCCAGATGCCGGAGATGGACGGGCTGGAGGCGACCCGGATTATTCGACACCCCGACTCGGCCGTGCGCTGTCACGATATTCCCATTATCGCGATGACCGCTCACGCAATGCAGGGCGACCGGCAGCGCTGTATTGAGGCCGGAATGAACGACTATATTTCAAAGCCCGTTACGCCCCGTGAGCTGGCTGAGATTCTGTCTCAATGGCTGCCGAAATCAGACAAGCCGCATTCCGATAAACACGCCGCCGCGCCGCATTCTGATACGGCGGCAGACACCAGCACACCGATATTTGACCGGGAAGGTTTTCTGGATCGTCTAATGGGGGATGCAGAAATGGCCAAAACAGTCATTGAGGTGTTCCTTTGTGATATCCCGGCTCAGATCGAATCGCTCAAACAGTCGCTTCAGGACGCCGACATCGAAACGGCCGAGCGAATCGCCCACACCATCAAAGGCGCCGCCGCCAGCGTCGGCGGCGAGGTCCTGCGCGAGCTGGCCGCCGAGATTGAACAGGCCTGTAAAAACAACGCCCTTGACCACGTCGATGACCGGGTCTCGGAGTTGGCCAGGCGATTTGACGCCTTGAAGGACATTATGGAGAATCTAAAATTGTGAATCTGAAATTCACGATTCAACCAGCGCGTCCGGGTGTTCCAGGTGTTTTTTGACAAAGTCGAGAAACTGGGCCGCCTCGGCGCCGTTGACAACTTTGTGATCCACCGACAACGTCAGCGTCATCAGCTTGCGGACGAGCAGATTTCCGTCGGAAGGCACGACCGTATCGGTAATCGCGCCGACGCCGAGGATGCTCGTCTGGCCGGGCACGACGATGGGAATAAACGCCTCAATGCCGAACCCGCCGAGATTGCTGACGGTGATGCAGCCGCCTTCCAGGTCGTCCAGCGTGAGCTTACCGGCGCGGGTGCGTTCGATCAGGTCTTTACAGTACGCGGCGATGTCATAGACGCTCCTGGCCCCGCAATCGCGCACGATCGGCGCGATCAGTCCGTCGTCGGTTGAAATCGCCAGTCCGAAATCCAGCGACGCGGCCAACTGAATATGATCGCCATCCAGTTGGCCGGTCATAATCGGATAATGCTGCATTCCCGCCGCCAGGGCACGCAGGATAAAATCATTAAACGACAGCTTGACGGAGGACGTTTTGTTCAGCTTGGCGCGAAGCGCAACCAATGCGGTCACATCCGCGCGAATCGTCAGATAAAAACACGGGATATGCTGTTTGGACCAGAGCATCTTTTCGGCCACGATCCGCTGAAGCCGATTGAGCGGGATTTTTTGACCAAAAGTGTATTTCGGCGATACGGCGGAGATGACGCCGTGGTCTTTGGTTTTCTTCCCGACGGCCTGAGCAGCGCGGCGCACATCGGCCTCGACAATCCGCAGCGCGTTGGCCGGCGTTAGCCCGCGAAGATCAATCCCCAGCTCCTGAGCAATCATTCTCGCGCGCGGCGTGGCGAACACCCGTTCGGCAGGCCCCGACGGGGCGACTGTCGGACCGGCCGGGCGAGGCGTCATCGTTTCCGGCGCTGCGGCGGCGTGCTGGGCGGCGGTTACATGGTCGGGTACGGTTTCAGCCGGGGCAGTCCCTTCGTGCATCAGGGCATCAAGAAAACCTTGCGGCACGTTTTCATCCCGATCAGCCAGCACCATAAGCGGCTCGTTGACCGGGACGGTCTGACCGAGCTCGACCAGAATCGCCTTAACGCAGCCGTCGGCAGGCGCCTCGGCTTCAAGCGTGGCCTTGTCGGTCTCGACCTCAAACAGCACATCGCCTTTTTTCACTTCATCGCCGACATTGACCAGTGTATTGACGATAGTCCCTTCTTCCATCGTCTGGCCCAGCTTGGGCATCCGCACAACTTGAGTCGTCGGGCCGGTCTCGGCGACCGACTGAGACGACCGCGGCGAGGCGGGCGCTGGCTCGCAGTGCTCGGTCGCCGGTTCGGCGGCGCTGTGCTTGTCAGGCTCGCAGGCCGGGGCCTCTGTCTTATAGGCGCCCGCATCGACCGTTTCATTTTCCTCGCCCAAGACCAAAATCGGCGCGTTGATCGGCAGCGTCTGGCCGTTTTCCACGAGAATGGCCTTGACAAAACCATCCGCAGGCGACTCGACTTCGAGCGTCGCTTTGTCGGTCTCGACCTCAAACAGCACATCGCCTTTGCTGACCTGATCGCCGGGTTTCACCAGCGTATTGACAATGGTGCCTTCTTCCATCGTCTGGCCGAGTTGGGGCAGTTTCACTTCCCTTGCCATCGGTTTATAACTCCCGTTTATCGTCGGTTCCGTATAGTTGCAGATTCAAAAACGCCTGGCCGCTTTTTTACAGCAATGCTTTGACCGTTTCAACAATTTTATCCGGCGTGGGGATGCTGGCGTTTTCCAGCGGCTCGCTCATCGGCGGCGGCACATCCGCAGCGGCCATGTTGACCGGCGCCGCATCCAGATAATCAAAACCGGTTCGCCCGTTTTCAAAGGTATAGCTGAACAATTGCCGGACGATTTCCGGACCGACGCCGCACATACAGAAACTTTCGGCGACGGTGACCAGCCGACCGGTTTTGCGCACCGACTCGGCGACCGTTCGGATATCCATCGGCTTGATCGTGCGCAGGTCAATCACTTCGGCCTGGATCCCGTGCCGCTCGGCCAGCTCATCGGCCGCAGCCAGACAGAACATCACCTGTCGGCTGTAGCTGACCAGCGTCACGTCTTTGCCTTCGCGTTTAACATCGGCGACCCCCAGCGGGATGATATAATCGTCCGTCGGCGCTGCGCCCATCTGACCGTAGGTAGCTTTGTGTTCGATAAAGACCACGGGGTTGTCGCTGCGAATCGCGGCCTTGAGCAGTCCCTTGGCGTCATACGGCGTCGAGGGCATCACAACATACAGCCCCGGCACGTTGACCAGCCACGGCTCCAGCGACTTGGAGTGGTGCGCGGCGATGCAGCGGCCGACGCCGCCTTCGGTTCGCACGACCATCGGTACCTTGGCGTGTCCGCCGAACATATAACGATTAAACGCGCCGTTGTGCATCAACTGATCCAGACAGATCGGCATAAAATCGACGTACATAATCTCGGCTATCGGACGCAGTCCCCGCAGCGCGGCGCCGACGGCCGAGCCGACAATCGCCGCCTCGGAAATCGCCGTGTCAATGACGCGCTCTTTGCCGAACTCCTGGAGCAATCCCTTGGTCGCGCCGTACGCCCCGCCGTAAATCCCCACATCTTCGCCTTCGATATAAACATTCGGGTCGCGCCGCATCTCTTCGGCCTGAGCCTGAACAATCGCGTCTTTCATCGCCAGCACGCTCATCCCGTAGTCGGCTTTGATTTGTTCTTTGGCTTTTTCGGAAATCTCTTTTTTGGTTTTGCCCTGAAGGGTTTTGATCAGCGATTCATAAGCCCGCGTTGCCGTCAAGGCCTTTTTGGCATTGTCCCTGTCCTTTGCCGCCATCTCATCGGGATAGGTTTCCTGCACATAGACGTCTTTGGTCAGTTCTTCGGGCTTCGGCCACGGACTGTCCATAGCGAACTGCGTCGCGTCCTCAATGGTCTTTTCGGCGCGGGCACGAATGGCGTCCAGCTCCTCCTTCGAAGCCAGTTTTTCATCGAGCAGTTTTTTGCTGAGTACGTTAATCGGGTCGCGGTCTTTCCAGGCCTTTTCTTCTTCCTTGGTGCGATAGACCCGCGGATCGGAGCGGCTGTGGCCGTACCAGCGATAGGTTTTGCATTCGATGATTGTCATTTCGGTGTGTGTGCGGGCGTGTTCCACGGCGTCTTTGACTGCCAGAAAAACGGCCGCCGTATCCTGCCCATCGACGATCATCCCCGGCACGCCGTAGGCCGCGGCGCGCTCGGCGATATGCTCGACATTGGCCGCACAGCCGGCCCCTTCGACAGGGCTGCCTGAAAACGGCACGCTCATCCCGTACAGATTGTTTTCAATGATCGCCACCAGCGGGGCGCCCTGCACTGATGCCATATTCATCGACTCGTGAAAGGCGCCGGTATTGGTCGCACCATCGCCGAAAAACGACAAGACGACCGCTCCGCTTTTTTTGTACTTTTCGGCCAGCGCCGCTCCGACGGCGTTGGGGATATTGCCGCCGACGATACCGGTCGAACCGAGGTTGCCGTGTTTGACATCGGCAATGTGCATCGACCCGCCGCGACCGTTGCAGTAGCCGGTTTCCTTGCCCATCAGCTCGGCCATCATCCGGTTCCAGTGCATTTGCCGCAATTCTTCAGTCTCAGCATATTTGTTGCCAATCGCCCCGCAATGCCCATGGCCGCGATGGGTCGAACCGATGACGTCGCCCTTTTGGATGGCCGAGCAGGCGCCGACCGCCACCGCTTCCTGGCCGGCATATAAATGAGAAGCCCCTTTGATGATATTTTGTCCTAATAAATCATAGACTTTGTCTTCAAAAAAGCGAATCTCATAAATGCTGCGAAGCCAGTCCAAAGCCTGCTCTTTTGTGATCAGATTCTTGCTGATCAAATCGATGATTTTCGGGGGCGTCTTCTGTCGGCGGTCTTCAAGTGAAAAGGCCATGCTCAAAACTCCTGCCTCTCGGCAATAAAAAGGATGTCATTTTCTGTTATTCTTACCATTTTGTACATCAGCCGGACGATGACCAATGAAGTACTTAGTGTAACATCCAAGAAACCCAAAATCAAACAAAAACGATACCAAAAAAAGCAATATGTAATCATAATAATTAACAATCGAAAACAATCGAACTTTTTTGTTTGCATTTGGTGCGATGTCTCGTTACCCTTTTCAAAAATTTGATCGCCCGATTTCCGATGAATAATTCCTGATATTACGGAGGTCTTTCGATGGGTCTTTTAGCGCAGCAGCGGCATCAAACGATTCTGGATCATATCCGATCCAAAGGCCGGATACTGGTAACCGAAATTGCTCGGGAGCTGGGGGTAACCGAAGTGACCATTCGGCGGGATCTGACGTATCTGGCAAAAAACGGCTTGCTCAAAAAGACCTACGGCGGCGCGGTGTTGGGGGCCTCGGAGATGAACGTTTCGGTGCGGTATCGCCAGACCCGCAATCTGGCCGCCAAGCGAATCATCGGACGTTTGGCCGCGGAGTTGATCAAAGACGGCGACAATATCTATCTGGAAGCCGGATCGACCTGTTATGAAATCATCCCCCATCTGGAGCACAAAAAAGACTTGACCGTGATTGTCAACTCGCTGCACTTGATGAGCCGTCTGCATGAGCAGGTGCAGCACAAAATCATCATCCTCGGCGGCCAGTATCGACAGGATCGGATGGATATGATCGGCCCGGGCGCCGAACTGGCAATCTCGCAACTTTCAGGATTTACCGCATTTACCGGCGCAGACGACATTTCTCCCGACTCGGGCATCAGCGGCGCCGATGTCGCCACCGTCAGTTTTACCAAAACGGTCTTGCGGCGCGCCTCGCGGATTGTGTTCGTTGGCGACCGCAGCAAATTCGACAATCCCGCCCTCTACAAAATCGCCGATCTGGACGAACTGGACGTGATCGTCACCAACGCCGATCCTGGCCGGGAATGGGCCGACCTCTGCGCCGAAAAAGAAATTCAACTGATCTTTGATGTCGCCGGGCTATAAAATAATTTGTTACAAACAAAGACAACGACTTGTTAGTATGAAGTGTCGGATTACAGATAGATCAATGAATATTGGAGAATATAGTGCTTAAATTACAGAAAAAGGAGTATTGGGCCGTGGCCGGCGTTTGCCTGATCAGTGCACTTTATGTTATTCTGGCAAACAGGCCTGCTTATGAGACATTTCCACAAAATGCATTGCCCGGCACATCGATCGGCCATAAGCTGCCGCCGGACTATGAGACAAGCAGTATTTTTTGGCACCCGCAGCGCAACGTCTTTTTTCTGGTCAGCGATCAGGGATATGTTTCATCAATGTGTCCGGACGGAGAAAATTTAACCCATTGGCCTGTCGGCGGAGATTTGGAAGCGATCACGGCAGCCTGTCTGCAAAATGATGTACTCTATGTGGGCAGAGAAAACCCCGACAGCATTCTTGAATTTGATCTGAAGACAGCTCGCGTAACCCGCACCTTCGATATCTCAAAATGGATGACCGGCCCGAGCAATCGCGGACTGGAAGCAATGACGTTTGTCCCTGACGCATAAAACCCCGAAAGCGGCTTGTTCTTCACAGGACTGCAGAACACCGGCGATATTCTCGTATTTCGGCTTCCCATCGTATCCTCGACGACAAGCACTGAAGTAACATATATCAAGACAATTGCCTCACATAACGGCGTCAGGGACATTTCTGCTCTGCATTATAACGCCGAGCAGGGCGTTCTATACGCAACGTATGACGACGCCAATCTGCTCCGAGCCATAAAGCCTGACGGGACCGTGTTACGCGAATGGCATCTGCCGGGAAAAGACCAGGAAGGCCTGACGTTCAAAGAAGATGCGATGTATCTGAGCAAAGACTTCGGCAGTAAAGGCGGTGATGTGTTTTACTACAAACCGTTCTTCGGTATCGATCAGCCGATTGTAACAACCGATTGAACTGTAGAACCTTCAGCCGGAAAGGCAGGTCAGGATGCATACGACGAAACGATGGCTTTCAACGTCGGGCCTGTGTCTGGCTGCTTTGCTCAAACGCCAGTGCAACTGACCCGCCGCCCTACCCGCCGTGCTGGAGTAACTGGCCGGATTGTGTACCGGACTGTTCCACCGGACAAGACTGCTGTGATAATGACGAAGTGTCCTTCTTCATGCGATCCAAAGCATGCTGATTTTTATCAGGCCGTGAATGTCGCACTCGTACTTGCGGAATTGGGAGATTTCCGGGGCTATGATCTAATTGAAACCATGGCTCTCGATGGTCCCAGCAATGCTCAGCGGAGGCGGGCGATAATGCATTTAATTTTTCGGGTCGTAGATACGACAGCCCAGTGATTGGGCGTGCTGTTCGATGTGCTGCATTATCGCCGCCAGGTCGTCGGGCAAACCGATCGTTCGGCAGCCGCCGTCGGGACAGACAATGTTCAGGATGTCGTCTTTTTCAAACTCACGCGGCTCGACCTTCAAATTGACCGTGAAGCCGTATCGACCTGCCGTCTCCAGCGTCGGGGCCGGATAGGTTTGCGGCTGAGTCTGCTCGCACACGTCCGGTACCAGCAAGGGCGTAATGGTTCCATCGTCCAGTCCGATATGGGTGTGCCGTATGAGCATATTGACGATAAGATGGCCTTCGTACCACTGTCCTCGCACGGCCTCGGCGGCCTGTCGGGCCGTTTGAGCCGATTGAATGCCCAGCCGCCTCAGTTCGGCCTCCAGATGGGCGGTCATGGCCGCGTCAAAATCACGACCATCACGGATGGCCGCCGCACCCAGGCGAACGCCCAGCAGATTGGAATAATTGTCTTCCCATGAAAACGCCGAGGGAAATTCCGACACGACGCCCATCGTTTTGAATCCGAAGAAGGTCAGCACTTCATGCCAACTGACCATCATAAAGGTAAAATACGAGGCCAGCTCAAGAGCCGTTTCGTCTGCGATGCGTTCTCGAGACTGCCGGGGCAGATCCTTCCAGTCGGCCGGAAGTGTCCAGCGAGCGTAAAATTGTGATCGGTCCACATTGAGCTTAAAGATGTACTCACATTGCGACTGAAGCAGGATTTCCTTGATTCTTTCGTAATGATATTTTGTGTAATCGGCTGCGATTCGCACATGGGCAATATCAATATGTCCGCCCCGACAGGTATAAACAATACCGTTATTTTCTCCTCGTCCGTCGAAATACTGGTGTTCGCCCAGCGAGCTTAAATCCAGGAAATTCGTCCCGACCGTGGCCGTCGCATAGCTTCCCAGACGTG
>DSDR01000058.1 GCA_011048645.1 Phycisphaerales bacterium | reverse complement strand
ACAGCACGGTCAGCAGATTTGCGTCCGGTTCAAGCGTCCGGACATGCTCTTCCAGTTCGGCGCGAAGGGATTCGACGCGGTTCGGGTCGTTGCCGAGGGTCTGGATTTCGAACTGATAGCGTGCGGCCAGGGCCTCGGCCGTGTTGTCGGCCTTTTCCACGGCTTCATCAAGCCGTCTGACGGCCTCTCGGCGGGCGTTTTCGCGGGCGTTCATCACACCGACCTGCGCGTTTAATTCGCCCTGAAGCTGCATTGCTTCGGCCAGATAGGTGTAATGAGAGGGGGTTGTCGGTTCACGCTGTATCAGGGTTTCAAAAATGTCAATTGCCTGATTGAGGTAATTGGTCCGCTCGGCGGTTCCTGTGCCGCCGCGACGGGCAATGGCCAGCGCGGCACGACCCAGACGCATTTGCAGTTCCGTATCGACCGAGTCGCCTTTTTGCTCGATCAGTTCAACCAGTTTCGTGGCTCGGTCGTGCACATTTCGCCATGCCGCTATCATTCCGCTGTCGGCCATCTCATAAAAATAGTTCAGAATCCGGCGATGCGCCTCGAGGTGTCCGGGGTCGATATTGACGACCGTGTTCCAGCAGCGCAGCGCTTTGTCCCAGTTGGCTTCGTGCAGTTCATTATGAATCAGATGCAGATCCGCCAGTTCGAAAAGACGCTCGATTTGATAGGCGTCGGTTTTGCCGAAGCGATAGGCTCGCGACAGCAGGCGTTCCGCACGCTGGTAATCGTCCTCGGCAAGCGCCTGGCGCGCCAGATCAAGATTGAGATCTGGATTGCGGTGATAAAAATAACGAAACGCCAGCCCCGCGCCGCCGATGACGACCAGCGCAAGCAGGACAATTCCGATAACTGCCACTTTCTTGTTCAGTTTTTTTGCCATACGTAAAACTCTCCGGGACGATGTCGGGCCATCATTCTTGCAGTGTCGCCGATACGCCGACGCCTGGTCCGAGCATTTCCCTTGTTCGCTTTATTCAATTCAGGTTCATTTGTTTTCGTTGGCCGCGTCCCAGTCGGGCCAGTGGTCTCGTTCAAGCGCCGGCAGCAGCACGCCGAGCAGTCGCTCGGAGGCCTGAACGGCCTGTTCACGGTCGGGATAGACGCGGCCGAACGGCGTATTACCGTAAAAATGCCATTCAACCTTGGAAAAGTAAGAATACTTGCTTAAAAAATTCTGACCAAGAATCCGCCGAGTCTCGGTGCGACTGCCGCTGTATTGACCATTGGCGTGGAACAGATAAGCCACATAAAAATCCGTCGTGCCGCCCAGCGTCGAATCGTCGCTGCCGCCGAACAGGATATGCTGATAACTGAGTATCCGGGGTTGATCCTGTCCGCTTCGCGTCAATCGGACGGTATCCACATAACCGGCTTTGCGGACATTGCCCCCGCCGACGTAGCATTCATCCGGGACGTGCGGCACGCGATCCGGATCGCCGGTGTAGTAGGTAACGAAAACCGAGCAGAATTGGACCGGGCTGCCCGGCTCGGCGTCAGGATCGACAAGAAGCCATTGCAGATAGTCTTCGGTCCCCAGTGTGGCAAGGACGTCGGGGTTGTCGATGGTGGATTTATGTCTGACGATGTACGGCGCAATCGCCGTTTCATCCATTTCATGCAGCGGATTTTGCAGGGGCAGCGGCTGCTTGGCCAACTGCCAGCCCAGCGCCTGAATGACCAGCGATTTGGTGGTCGCGGCGGTCAGCAGCAGCAGGGCACACACCAGAAACGCCGGCTGCAAATAAGGTTTCAAAGTCGTTTTCATACGCGCTCTCCGGACATTTTACTTTCGGTTCGGCGCACCACAATCACGTCTTCAGACGGCTCGGCGTCTTCGACAAACAGATTGCTCATCAGCCAGGCCAGTCCGCCGTAAAAGGAAAACGCCAGCGGCAGCATCAGGATGCCGAGCAGGTCATGGTAGATGCCCTGAGCGTATTGCGGATCCCAAAAAATATAAATCAGCGCCGTGACCAAAACGCGGATCACATTGCACAAAATCGCAATCGGTACCGTACTGAGCAGCAGAATAAACCGCTGCCACAGCGGACGCTGATGCAGGTACGCCATCGCCACCCCCAGGGCGACAAAGGCCATCAGCAATCGCATCCCGCTGCACGCCTCGGCGACCTGGAGGCTGGGTTCCAGCGGCACACCGCGATAGAGAACGTCGATGACCACGCCGCTGAGCGTCGCTTCCAGCTCCGGTATGGCATTTAAGACAACCGCCGACACCTGAGCGGCCAGACCCTGAAGCGGCAAGGTCAACTGGGTGTACAATCGACCGGGCAGGGGAACGGCAAAAAACAGGAAGGCAATCGGCAGCCAGGTCAGCTTCAGCAGCGCCCACCCGCCGACAAACAGTACCGTTGCCCCGATTGCGGCGATAAAGAGCAGCGATTCAGCGTAGGAAAACTTGAACTGAACCGTATTGAGCCAATACACAATCAACAATAAAATCAGCGATCCCAGCCCAAAAAACCAACTGGGTTTGGCCTTGATTTCAAAAATTTTGTGTCGATTTTGGTGCAAAAAATACAAACTGAACAGCGGAATCAAAAAACCGTGCGACCAGCTCGGATCAGACATCCATCGCTGCACGGTTTTAGCGATTTCGATATGAAAAAACCACACCAGCAGGCCGCCGAGGACAGCGATTTTGATATATAAAGGCGCACCCAAACCGCTCCACCCCTGCGGCCGCAACGGCGGTACGGTCTCGTGCATCTTGTCGAAATGCGGCGTCTGAATCATATGTGCAATCGAAATCGCGGTTGACGGCTTAAAAATGGAACATTTCGGGAACGGTCGTGCCAAAATGCCGATCGGCGAAGTTCCGGTCATAAATAAAACCGAATCCATAGGTGGCCCGGAAGGCATTTCTCAGAACCGCCTGCCATCGGCTCGTGCCGTGTGTGCCGACATTGATCAGGTCATTGGGTTTAATGAAAAAGTCCGGCTGCTGGCCGCGCGCGATTTTCTGCAAATCCACCAAAACCGTCTCTTCCTGCATCAGTCCGGCGCTGTTGCGTCCGATCCGGCGAACAACTTCGACTTTTTTCGGCCAGGCAAGCGGCCCCAGTCCGCCGGCGGTGGCGATCGCCTGCTTGAGCGTGATCGGGCGGCCTGTAATCGGAATTGCCCCCTGCGCGTTGACATTGCCCATCACCCAGAATTCACCGATCAAATCCACCGGCACGGTAATTCGGTCGCCGGGGCGAATAATGATATTGTATTTCGGGTCGCCGGCCAGAAGCCGATCTACCGGAATCCGGACAACACGTGTCACCTTGCCGGCCTGACCGACATCCGTCAATCCAAAATCCCTCGGTCGCCTCGGCAACGGGGCGGCCCTGTCCGGTTCAAGGTCATCGCGGCCTATATCCGTTCGCGGCGGGTCGCTCTCGTCGGTGGTTTTGGGACGCCATCGCCCGTCTTCAAAGACCCATTCTATTTGTTCCGGCGTTTGCATCCAATGCATCAGCGGATCCGAATCAGCGGCGTCGGTTTTTTCTTCGGAAGACGATCCGAAGCCGATGTCTTCAGGAGTCGCCAGCATCTCCAGTTCGCGTCGCTTGGACATTTCAGATGAACCGATAAACAGCCCCTGAGTGGACATCACGCCGGGAGCAATGATCTCAAGCATTTCATCTTCGGGCGAAAGGACAGGCTCCTGCGGCGTCTTCGGATCGACCGGCGTCATTTTGATATCCATATCATTGAGCGGTTGCGGACGTGCCGCCTCGCCGGCCGACTCAACAGGTTGATACGATTCCACTTCATCGGCGCTGACATCGCGGGAGACATAAATATAACTGACATTAAATTCTGCAACGCCGCCGGCCAGCGCGATCGCATCGGTCAGGCGGAACGTGTAGCGCGGAATCGTGAAACGCGCCGACTGGCCGACACCCTGGCCGACAATCGAGAACACCCGCGATTGGGATTGCAGCAGAGTGGCCGTAACGGATGGGTTTTTCAGGATGGTCGGAGAGAGGATATTGCGAATTTCCTGTTCCAGTTCCGGCTCAGTCAGTCCCGCAGCGCGCACCAGTCCCACATCGGGAATCGAGATACGGCCCGTTTCCGTTACGACATAGTCGTTGACATACGTCTGACCTTCCTGATACAGCTCGTAAATGCTGATGCGAACGACATCGCCGGCGCCGAACACATAGTCGGTTTCATATTCCACCAAGTCTTCCGGCCGAGGCGGCTCGGCGCCCTCATACGTCGGCGTCGGCTCATCGGCCACACCCAGCGTGTCAAGAATGACATTGATGGCAGGCGTCGGCTCAAACCGACCGATTTGCGTCGGGTCCAGTGGATCGTTGTAGCAGCCTGCCAAAAACCAAAGTCCGAAAAGTGCCAGTCCGGTAAAAACGATTGTCTTTTTCATAATCCCTGTACCCGTAAATGGTGACCTCGCTTCCGTATGCATTGTCTGTCCTGCTTCAACATACCAATCCATACCCGTTTCGCCGAAATTAAGAATAAAACACTATTTACCATAGAGTTATAAACGGTTTTTTGCAACAGTCAAAATAAAAATACGCAACTTTATATCGAACTTCGAACATCGGCGCTTAAGCGGATTTAATGAGAATCAACCGGCGAAATGCAAAAACTTTCCAGCCGTTGACGTTTTCGATACACCATTACTGAAAACACCCCATTGAAAGTCCTGTTTATGCCTTTGAAATTGACTTCACATCAATGAAATGCGCTGCGATGCCATCCTTGTTTCTATGGTGTTATTAGTACTGTCAGGGCGGTTATGTTCCTTGAAATTCCTCGAACAATTCAAAAAGAGTGCGATTTATCCGGCCTTTGTGTGTCTCGTTTTTTTTCTTGACCCGGCGTGCCGGCAGGCGAGACGCCCGTTATTCTATAAACCCGCTCAAGAATACCCAATATTTTCTTTTGAACGGATGGTTCTTTGCACGCCAGAGCGTTGACAAGGCACTCTGTGGCTTCCGATACAGTCAGGCCGTTTTGCAATATAACATCGGGCAGTTCGTGGTCGGGGGCGTTGCCCAGATCGACCGCCAGCCGAACCGCATCGATATGATCGGGCAGCTCCACCCCGGCGATCAGGCAGTACATCTGGATATAATCTCGCAAAAGCCGAATCCACCGGTGATCGGTCGTGAAGGCATTGTAGGACAACTCACTGTAACGCAGCCGACGCGGCCGACCGTTTTTATCGACATGGCGAAGGCGACGTCCATGATAGAAAATCTCGACGGCGTCCAGCAGTGCATCCAGCAGCGCCTCGCCGTTAAAACCGCTGAACTTGATGCCGTTGGGCGGCATTTCTTTATCGCCGAAATCCCTGTCGGAGACCGTGCGAGTCAATCCATCCTGATGGTGGGCGATGACGGGGGTGCCCCCGGCGTGGGCTTCCTGCTGACTGATGCCGCACGGTTCGCCGACCTCGCCGCCGGAAGGCATCACAAAATACTGACTGCCGACGTACAGATTGCGATACAGCGACGGCGACAAAGACCCTTCCGGATAATAGGCAAATCGCCCCTGAAATTCCGGCTGGGCGGCGATACGCCGAAAGTGCATATCAAACCGGCGTCCGTCAAAACTGTCTTCAATGCGTCCGCAAATCACATATTGAATCCGCGGATCGCACGACAGAAAATACTCAAGGACGGTCTGTCCCATCATTTTCCACGGCTCGTAGGTGACCCATCGACGTCCGTGGCTTTCATAAACCTTCCAATCGACAAGCAGCTCGAAGCCTTTCTGTTTGCAGATGCGATGCAGCATCGAAAAAATGACATGGGCGCTCTCCGCATCGTCGGGTTTGAGTCGAATATTCGGATCGTTTTGCAGGGCCGGTTTGGCCAGTTTTTTGGCGCGGCTGTATTTGGCGAACAGCCGTTTGCGGGCGGCTTTGTCATACACTTCGAGGATGCTCTTTTTGGAGCGAAACCAGAAGCGCTGACGAGCGGCCATGTTAAAGCCGTTTCGCCTTCCGAAAAAGCGGCCCTGGGCCTCAAGCTGGGCGAACAGGTGGGCGTGCTGAAAGACGGCCGGTTCGGCCAGCATACGGCGTTTCATAGCCCGGCTGACCGTGCCGATATAATCGGATGTCTTGAGCATAATGGATGCCATATCAATCCGTGGATTGCCGCCGTCGCTGTCCAGACAGATATCCGCATGGCCGACCGCGTCCAGCCCAATCACCAGGCAATAATAATATCGTTTGAATGGGTTGGCCTCGTCCATCACGATACTGTAGGACGGATGGGGGTTATGCATCATACTGCCGACGCGCGTCCGGGCAAAATGCGGGTCTTCGTGATACTCCGGCCAGCGCTTCAAATAGGCCGGCAGCAGCCACGTCGGCCACTCGTTGGTCTGGATTATGGACGGATAGTAATTGTATGCCCGCAGCGCCTCCAACGCGCCCTGCGACAGCACCCGTGCCCGGCGAAGCTTGTCTTCACAGGTCATCCCGCCGTAGGGAAAATCGAGATATTTTGCGTTTTCGAGATACAGCACTTCGACGCGGCAGCGTTTGCCGTGTTTGACGCGCAGCAGATTGCTTCGCAGGATATTGACTACGTCCGGTATGGTATTTCGACGTATGCCCTGCGTCATATCGTCAAATTCCGGAAACTGGATCGAAAAACTGTGTCCGTCATACCGCGGAGCGTATGTTTTGAGGATGCGTTCACGGCTGGATTCATACAGCGGTGTGACGACCACCACATGAAATCCCAATTCGCTGAGCACATCGGCAATGTCGGTCGTATAGATGCCCACGCCGCCGGCGTTGCCGCTGTATTGCGATTCCGGCGAAACCAACGCAATCGTCCCCAGATTCATCCCATGGAGAATATCGGCCGCCGAACGACAGATAAACGACTCATAGCGATCCTGGGTATTCACGGCGATGCGCATCAGATAGTTGATGACTGTTTGTCGCTTTCGTGAGTCGTTTTCAGAAATTTCGCCGAGCACTCCTGCCAGACCGGTATAGCCGATCTGATTTTTTTTATAAATCCATGTGGCCAGGGCCACAAATAATTCGCTGAAACGGTCGAATCCGTCTTCGTCCTCTGACGCAATCGCATCGGAAAACGACCGTGCCGCATAGGAATGCTGGTTCCGGTCTTGTCTGCCGTACCGTTGATACCGTATGAATGAGTCCAGCAAAAGCTGTCGGGGTGCGGTCTTTTCGCGGGTCTTGTCAAGGAACTCATAGACATGCGACGAGACCGGTTCGAGCATTCCGCCGAACCCCAATCGCATCAATTCACGCCCTGACCAGTATTCGCGCCGACCGCGTCGCGTACGGCCTTCGGTGTTGTTGTATCGCTCGATGATTTCATAAATGCCGTCCGGTTTGAAGATCGAATCATCCAGCAAAAAATCGAAATACCGCGCGACGGCCTGTTGGCTCTCTTGATAAGAGTTCGGGAAGTTAAAGACGCCCAAAAAAACCTGCCGTTTATACGTGCGCAAAAAGGCCGCGATACGCCCGTTGCCGGTGTTGACCGGGGCAGGCATGCCGCGCACAAAAGCGGGATGGTCATCAACGAATTGATACAACTCCCGAAGATATTTTCCAAATCCCTGCAAAATCGGATAATTGTCCAGAATCTGGCGGCGGGTGCGTGCCTCCTCGTGCCAGGGATGCCGAAACCGGTTGTTGACCCAGTGTTTCCAGCACTCGGTATAGGCGATGTCGAAGCGATCGGCCATGGTTCCCGCTTCCGGCCCCGGCAGGCGGCTGATATGATACATCATCGGCCCGTAACTGCTCAGCGCCAAATACGCCGCCACCGGCCAGATCATATTTTGATAATTGCTGGCCGGCGATTCCTCGTCGTGGCTGTTGAACAGCGAAAGCGTTTGTCCGCCGCAATCCTGATAAATTCCGGCCAGGTACTTCATATTGTCGTTCAGCCCCAGCGGGGCGTCCGGCGTTTGCCCGCTGCGAATGGATTCCATATTCTTAATCAGCGAATTATAGGGAATCGTACCGGCCTTGAGCATCCGCACTTCGTTGCCGTGCCATTGTTCCGAATAGACCAACAGGGCGTTGGGAACGGCTTTCTGGATTTTGTAGCAGAGATACAACAGCGGAATATTCGGCTCGTCGGTCTT
>DSDR01000056.1 GCA_011048645.1 Phycisphaerales bacterium | reverse complement strand
GGATAAACCGCCACATTATCAATCAGAATCTGATTGGCGCCGCGACTGAGATCGAAATTAATAAACGTCGCATTTTCCTGACGTTGATAATGATTTAATCCCGTTTGATTCAGCAGCACGGTCTCTGTATCCAGATCAATGACGGTCAGCGCATACGAACCGAGCCAGATTCCCTCGATGATGATTCGATAGGGATGAACCACATCGGCGGCAAAATGGCTCGCCGACATCAGGCCGGTTGCGTCTATGGGAACCCACGACGAGCCGTTGTAGATATACAGCGTATCCGTTCGGTAATACATATTAAAGACCGACGTCGTGCCTCCTGCCGTCAAATTGAGATTCCAGTCGCGTCCGCTGGCGGCGGTTTGAAAGGCGATGTCAAAAGCGACGTAGAAATAACTCCCATCGGCAATCGAACTTGAAAAACCCTGCCTGAAGTACTGGTTATTGGAGTCTCCGGAAACCGCGTTCAGCAGCACGGAAGCCGAACCGTTCAGCAGCGACGACGGGGCCAGCGTCACCGGGCCGCCTTTGAGCCAGTTGTCCGGCAGACCGCCGGTCCACTGCTCAAAGTCGCCGTTCTGAACCATTGATGCCGGCTGCGCCTGGGCCCACACAGAAACAAACGCAATGGTCAGTAGTAAAATGGTGTGTTTCATAATCTTACCTCCGAATAAAAATGTTTTTCACTTTCTTTTCATACACCTACGGGAGCGGTTCAAGTCTTAAAACAGGATTGCCGAAAAAACAACGATCCGAATGAATGGGGTCGCTTTCTCCGGCTTGCTGATGATCCGTCGTAACCAGAGTCAAAAAACGGTCGGTCGGGGCAATCGGAATACGGACGGTATCAGAAAATCCCGTCGCAGCGCCGATAATCCGTTTGCGCACCTGACCGTCGATCAGTATCCAGAAGTCCGCCTTGCCGTTTTGCGACGGATCATTTTCCCCTTGAGCGGCGATGGCACACAACGCCTCAAAATACGCAATCTCCACACGCCGCAGGTCGTTTCGTATCGCATCCAGGTCAAAGGTAATGCCCATATTGGCGTGCATGGAGATCGCCGGCTGATGCGGATAACCGTACGCCGTATCGTTGATCGCCAGCGCCCCCCCTTCTGAATCGTACACCTTGTTCAGGACGGTAATGGCTTTTCGAAATCGTCCCGATGTGGGCGGACAGTCGGCAAACAACGTGCCCTCGGAACTGATCTGAACCGGGCCTTCGCCGCCGTCTGGAACAAAGACGCCGTCAATATATTTCAAGGCCTCCACCTGATGGAATGTACCTGTGCCAAAGCCGACGGTTTGCCCGCGATCCACATAAGCGGCCACGCTTCCATTGCTCGGGTCAATCACACGATAGGGATCGCCCGTTCCGAAACCGACGCCTCCGCAGACCACATCCGCCAGCTTAATTTCGCGCTGTCCGCGCCAGACAACGCCGGCTCGGGAATTGATGTCGTGCACAAACGCCTCCCGTTTGACCGCGATTTCTTCCACCCGCCCGGACGGATCGACTTGTCGGGCCTGGCCGGCCAGCAGGATCTGCCCTTCGCCGGTCTGGCCCTTGACGCCGGGTATCAGCGAGGCGCTGCCTCTGAGCAAATGAACATCGCTTGATCCGTCATGATCGACTTTGATGGCAAACTCCGTACCCAGGTCGATGACCGTCGCGCTGGGCGTATCCACCCGAAATCCTTTGGATCGGCTCGGCACATAAGCAAACAACCGACCCGAATGCAGCGTCATATCATCGGCGGTCTTCAGCGTAAACTCGGCCGGCGCCTCAATCACCGCTTCCGCGCCGTAATCAAACGCAATTTTGACAATTCCTTTTTGCAGCCAGATCGACTCCTGACGGCCGGTCAGCCGGGTCCCAATCGGAATCGTGCGGTTACCGGCATACGCCGCATCCACGCTATCCACAACGGTCGCCACTTCCACCGCCGCAGGGGGGGACATCCGCAGAAACAAGACAATGAACAACGACGCCGCAACCGCCGCGGCCACCATCAGCCGCGATGAACGGGGCATTTGATAATCCATCTTCTGACGCTCGACCTTCTCAACTTTGGGAATCCGTTCGCGGGGCGATTCGTGTTTGTCCACCTCGCAGATCAGTGCGGGCGCTGTATGTTCATCCTCGGCCAGAAAATGCAGCAGTCTGTCATATTCCGTCGCTGAACTATCCGATGTTTCAGACAAAGTGCAAATTCGCCCGGCATCCCCATACGGCGACAATTCCGCGTATAAGCGGATCAAATCCAGATACCGCCCAGCCGCTTCGGGGTCTTCAATGAGCCGTTGATTCAGCGTCTGACGCTGACGCTCCGAAAGCTCGCCTTCAAGAGCGGTCAAAACCAACTCATCAAATCGTGTTTTCTCGTCGCGGTCCATTATTGCGCATCCCACAAAGACAGAGTCTGATGAATACAGTGCAGCAACGTCGTATGAATGGCCGTCATCATTTTATAGACCATGGTCATCGAACGGCCCAGTTTCTCGGCAATCTGATGATAGGTCAATCCCTCTTCATAACGCAGACTGAGCATATATTTATCCCGGTCCCTGAGCTTGCCCAGACAGCCGCCCAGCGCCGCCAGACGATCATTCGAATCGTCCGGAAGGCGGCTTGATTCCCGCAGAATCACCTCAAACGCCTCGTTGTTGAGAAACAAAACGCCTTTTTCTTTTTGCTGCTTTTCGCGAAACTTCAACACCTGAAATCGGGCGATGGCCCGCCCCCACGACACAAAATCGGTCCCCGACTCAAAACGGTCAAACAGTTTCCACATCTCCATCATCGTTTGCTGAAGCAAATCTTCGGCGTCCTGGCGATTCGGAACAAGACTCAAAATATACACAAATACCCGCTTCTGGTTCACCGAATAAAGCTCCAGAAACCGCTCATACCGATTCGCTTTACCGCTTTCTGACGATTTATGATGCAATGAAAGACCTCTTGCGTTTGGGCTTTGTTGTGCAACGGATATAAGTTAAAGACGGAAAAAACGGAAAATTTTCACTCATTTTTCAAAAATACGATGAATTTGATATCAGAAAATCGGCGCATACGTTTAGCGCAGACGGCCTCAAAGTGAAAAAGACCACAGGACAAAAGGGCAACCCTTCGTAACACGGCGGGAGGGGGTTAAGTACTCCTCAGGAAAAGGCACGCCGTAATAATGCCAGGCTTTTGGGCAGTGCGGTTCGCCAGTCTTCTTTGCCCTCAAATTCAAGGCAAATATAACCTTGATAGTCGTGTTTTCTGAGGATTGCGGCGATGCGGTCGTAGTCCAGATCCAGGGTGTACCAGACGCCGCCGCCAAAATAGGTCTTGGCCTGCACAAAAACCGTCTGGGGAGCGATTTTTTCAAGCTTGTCGTAGGGGTCGTCCAGGAAATTGCCGGTATCCATCAGCACTTTGAGCCAGTTCGAATCAATCGCGTTGACGATTCGCAGCAGGCCTTCGGGCGTGCGGGCCAGCCCCCAATGATTTTCCAGCGCAAGCGTAACGCCGCATTGTTCGGCCATCGGCAGGCATTTTTCAAGGCTCTCGATCACCCAGGGGTAGGCATCCTCATCGGAATAGCCCTCCAGCGGCGGCTCGATGCCTTTGTTGGCCATCAATTCGTTAAAATTGGCCGAGGTTCCCCACCGTCCGGCGCTGATGCGGATACAGGGAATGCCCAGCTTGTAGGCGATGTCGATACAGCGGAGGGTGTGATCCACGCTGCGCTGCCGCCGCTCGGCGTCGGGCGTTACGAAGCCCTGATGGGTACTCAGATTGCACAAATCCAGGCCGCAGACCAGGGCCAGCCGCTTGAGCGATTGCAGATAGGCGTTGGATTCATCGGTCATCTGAGCATGCAGAATATCGACGCCGTCAAAGCCCAACTCGGCCGAATGGCGAATGCACTGGTCAATCGGCATCCGCCGGCTGGGGTCAAAATGCCAGAATGAATACGTCGCCGCGGCAATGCGATGGGGCCGGCGGCTGTCGCCCGATGAAGACGATTCCGCTTGTGCGGCCGATGTGGAGGTCATCGACAATCCTGCTGCCGCGGCGGTTCCCAAAAATGCTCTTCGATCCATAACCGTATTCCTTTATCCGAATGTACCGTACTGTTTTACAGTTCTTTGATTTGCATATTGCGAAACGCCACTTCGGTCCCGTGGCCCATGATGACGATATGGCCGCCGGTTCGGGTCAGTCCGGGATGGTCGCGACCGTCCATCGTGCCCTGCTCAATCGCCTGCGTCAAGTCCGTATCCACAATGATCACGTCGTTGAGGATGACGGTAATCCGCGGCCCGTCAGCGATGATGTCCATCGCGTTCCATTGGCCGACGGGCTTGAGGCGGCCGCGCTGGGCCGGGGCGACGCCATAGATCGACCCGCAATATTGATACGGCTGCAAGTCGGCGTATCGGTCGGCGGTGTCGTCGAGAATCTGGATTTCCATCCCGTCATAGGCCGGATTGCCCTGCCGCGGCGAGCGAATACCGATGCCGTTGTTGGCGCCGGGGGTAAGGCGAAATTCGCATTGGAAATGGAAATCGCCATATTCCTGTTCCGTATAAAGATTGCCCCCGCCCTGCCAGACAATGGCTTCGTCCTGAACGACATACCCGGCGGTATCGCCGACCCAGCCGCTCAGGTCGCGTCCGTTAAACAGACGAACCCCGCCGGTCTCCTGCGGCCGGATGCGGCGAACAAAGATGTTGTTGAACCAGACCGGATCGCCGTGGCATTGCAGTTCAATCGGGCCGGCGGCGAAAATCGGGCGGCGGCGATCCCAGTAGTTTTCAAGGACAACGTTGTCCACGATCAGCGTGTCGTTAAGATACACCGTAACGTGCTGATCGATCATTCGAATGAAAAATGTGTTCCACTGGCCGATGGGGTGATCGGCGCGGACCAGCGGTTTGGATGGATTTTTCTGATTGTTGTACAGGCCGCCGGACCCTTCGGGCCAGTCAGCCGGGTCCCAGATTTGCACCTGCGGCGCGCCGCGCAGATAAATACCGCTGTCGCCGTGCGGGGCAATCTTCCAATCCACATACAGCTCAAAATCCCGATAGTCTTCTATCGTTGACAGACTAAAGCCCCCGCCGTCGAAATACAGGATGCCGTCTTTGACGTGCCAGTGTTTTTTCATAAGATCATCGGCCTTGGCCTGCAGGTCGGCTCGCTGCGAATCGCTCAGGCGTGCCCGTCGGATGGGATTGTCGTACGGCGCAAGCAGAACGCCCTGCCAGCCGGTCAAGTCTTGATTATTGAACAACGCGGAAAATCCGTCCGGCGGCGTTTTGGTTTGAGGCTTTGACGGCGGCGGCAGCGTGTTCAGATAATCGCGTACCTGCTGCTGTAGTTGTTCATCCGTCAGCGCATCAACGGACTCCGTAAGTACGTTGGCCACATAGACGCCGTCCAGTCCCTTATGATCGCCATCAGGCAGCGCAATGCGGGCAACCGCCGCGGCAGCCGCCGGACGCAGCGCAGAGTCGTCCAGATAATGCGCCGCCAGGGTCAGCGCCCTGTTGGATTTGACTTGACTCAGGAAGGACAGGATAAGCTGTTTTTCGCCCTCACGCGAAACGGCCTCCAGGGCCTGTTTTGCCAGTTGGACTTTTTGCCGCGACGTCCACCGGCTGTTTTGCACCAGCCGCAAGGCGCTGCGCAGGGCAATGACCTGATAGCGGAGTTCTTCGGTTCGAACCACCTCCATCAATCCCTCGACCGCCGAGACATCCGGCCAGTCGGCCAGGGCGCGGATGGCGGCGTCTTTGATGTCGGAATCGTCGCTGTCGGCATACCCGCGCACCGTTTTGAGCGCCTCGGTTCCGCCGACCTGACCGAGCGTTCGAATCAACACGGCCTTGTCCGAATCGTCGGCCTGCGATAATCGCTCCAGAATCGGATCGGCTCGTTTTTCAATGTCGGCAAGTTGTTGGGCCGCCGCCACCGCAGCCCGTTGAAGACCGGCCTGTTCGGTGCGGTCGTCGGTATCGAGCATCAGCGACAGCAGCGTGGGCAAATCGTCCGCAGCGGCGCAAAACATCAACGCCCGAATGGCCGCTCGTCTGACGGTCGGGTCGGCAGCGACGGCCTGTTCAAGAATATATGAGGAATATTCAGCGGCACGGCGGCCGGCCAGTCCTTCCATGACTTTGATTCGGCTTGTCGGCGGCATCGCGACAAGCGATTGAGCCGCGGCCCGCAGCGCCTTTTGTCCAGGCAGGCGCATCAGCACATCCACACCTTCGGCGATGCGCTGTGGACGGTCGGTTTCACGCAGCATCGCCACGATCGCCTCGACGGCTTTGTCTTCATCCAATTGAACGGCGGCGGTCATCGCAGAGGCGGCGACCGAATCATCAGCGTGATAGAGCAGCTCCAATACCGACAGCAGCGCCGAGCGGTCGCCGCGTCGTCCGAGCATCGCCGCAATATGTTCGGCCAGGAACGCGTCGGCCTCGGCCAGCAAGCGGATCCAGCGTTCCGTGGCGTCAGGGCCGTCAATCCTGTCGGCCAGATTGACGGCGGCAACCTGGAGCGACCGGTTATCACTGCCGGCGGCGGTAATCAAATCGGCCAGCGCCGCTGCACCGGCGGCAGTAACGAGCGCATCCAGTGCGTCCGCCTGAATCGAAGCCGCAATGGCGGTATCCCTGTCAGCCAGGATTTTACGGCACATCGCCGCGGCGGTATCGGCCTGCCCTTTTTGTGCCAGACGTCGAGCCAACAGCGCGTAATGCGATGCGGCTTGTGCTTTGGGATAACCGGACGCGGCCGTCATCGTCTCGAAGATCGCCGTTGCGGCCGGTTCATAGCCGATGTTGGCCAGTGCCCACTGCGCACTGTGCCGTAAGGCAGCATCGGCGTCCCGGCTGTACGGCGCGAGGGTCTCGGCGGCCTGTTCGACGCGCAGGGTTCCCAGCGCCAAAATAACGGCAGATTTATCGGCAATTTGCGGCCGGTTCAGCGCAGTCGTTAAGGCGTGTGCTGCGGCGGGGGTCCCCAGAGTCGTCAGGGCGCGCGCAGCCGGGCCGCACAGACGCCCATCAGTCAGAAAACCCGACAACACCGCAATGCTGCGGTCATCGCCGGCCCATTGCAGCAGTTCAATCAAAAAAGCCTGTGTTTCTTTATCTGATGTCTGTTCCAGCGATTGGGCAATGGCCTGAATAAACAGTGTCCGCTCCGCAAGACGGCCGTCTTGTCCAACATACGCCGCCGCCGTTTGCAGCAATGTGCGCTGACGGGTGTCATCTTCGACCGCATCGAGCATTTGACACAAGGACACAATCGCTTCCGACCCCAGTTCAAAGAGCGCCGCGCACTGCGCTTGGGCGTCCTGAAACGTTTGGGGCAAAGGTGCAGAAAGCAGTTCTTCAAGACGCTGATCGACAGAAGACGACGCCTGAACCGATATGCCTGTGCACACCACAAGACAGGACATCAAGCCGAATAGGTATAACTTATGCATAGATCGTGTCTCCGTTATATCCGCCACGGGCTGCGCATCGGCTGATGGATCAGCCGATTGGCCTGCGGGTCGTTGATAAATTCCTGCTTGTCGGGGTCAAACCGCAGCGGCCGCTGAAGCCGCAGGGCAATCTTGCCGAGATTGACCAGGGTGCAGCTTCGATGGGCGTTCTGTTCGTTCAGAGCAAAGGGTTTACGCTGCCGGACGGCCTGAGCAAAATCGGTCAACTGCGGCGGCAGTTCGGGAAATTGGGCTAATTTGGCTTCGAAGTTGGGTATATCCGAGCGAAATCCGCGATAAAGTTTGCCTTCGGGGCCTTCGATGTAAGCGGCGTTGACGTCTTTATTCTCGCCGTCGAGGATGATCTCGCAGCCGTCGGCGTACTGCATCCGGATTCGGCGCCACCTGCCGACGGCGTCGGGGTGCTGCGGGGGCGCGTCGGCTTCGATCTGAACGGGGCTGGTGTGGTCCTTGTCGAGAAGATACTGCACCGGATCGAGATAGTGCTGTCCCATATCGCCCAGACCGCCGCCGTCATAATCCCAGTAGCCGCGAAATGAACTGTGAACACGGTGGGGATGATAGGGCTTGAATGGAGCCGGTCCGAGCCAGAACTCATAATCCAGCTCATCGGGGACGGGCATTTCAG
>DSDR01000381.1 GCA_011048645.1 Phycisphaerales bacterium | reverse complement strand
TGCAGCGTATTCCCGCAACCGGCGAGATTCGCCGCGATGACGTCATTAATGTCATCGGGGCCGGCGGACCGATGGGCGTGATGCATGTGGTGCGCAATCTTTGTCAGGGGGTGTCGGGGATTACGGTTTATGCGGGTGATTTGGATACCCAACGACTGGCGGCGCTGTCGGCGATTGCTCAGCCGCTGGCCGAACAAAACCACGTCGGCTATGTGCCGTACAATCCGACGGAAAATCCGCCGTCTGTCAAATTCAACTATTTTGCAATTATGGCGCCGCTGCCGAAGCTGGTCGCTCAATCCGTCACCGATGCCGCGCCCGGTGCAATTATCAATATCTTTGCGGGTATCCCCGCAACCGTCGGCGGGCCGGTGGATATGGACGCCTATATCAAAAAGGGCTGTTACTTTATCGGCACCAGCGGCTCCACATTGGATGATATGCTGACGGTGCTCAAGAAAGTGCAAAGCGGCGCTTTGGATACGAACATTTCCGTCGCGGCGGTGTCAGGGCTGAAAGGCGCTATCGACGGCATTCGTGCGGTGGAACATCATCGGATCGCCGGCAAAATCATCGTCTATCCGGACTGTACCGATTTGGAACTGACGCGCCTGGACGAACTGGCTGATAAAGCGCCTGCCGCGGCAGAGGCCCTTGACAACGGCCTGTGGAATAAACGGGCGGAAACCCGATTGCTGAAGATGTGAAACGTCAAGCATGAAACCTATAGTGGAGTCTGTCTTATGCCACAGGATGCCGGTGTCAATGGAGTGGATATCAGTCGATTACCCCTGGCGTATGAACAGCGTTTTATTCCTGAACAGGCGAATTTCAACGATTCTGAACAGGTCAAAAAACTGTATGACGATCTGCTGGGCCGATCGCTTGCCGATGCCGATGAGATGGAGGCCTTTTTACAGCATCGCAGCGAATTGGAAGCGGCAGTGCGGCAGCATCGGGCCGTGCTGTATATTCGAATGACCTGTCAGACCGATGACGCTGAGAGGGCGGCGGCCTATCGTCGTTTTATCGAGCGGATTCAGCCGCTGCTGGACGATTATGTACATCGGCTCAACACGATCTATCTGGACGCCCGTCGGCGCATCGGCGACGGTGATGCGTACTATGCCGTCTATGATCGCCATATCGAAGCCGATGCGGCGATCTTTCGTGAAAAGAACATTCCGCTTCAGACACAGGAAGCGGTGCTCAGCCAGGACTATCAAACCGTGACCGGCGGTTTGACGGCGACCTTCGAAGGTCAGGAAGTGACGCTCAGTCAACTCGGCGCCTATTTATATGAAACCGAACGCGACCGTCGCGAAACGGCCTGGCGTGTGATGGCCGAATGTTATCAGCAGGTCTCTGACAAGCTTGATGCACTATTCGATCAAATGCTCAACCTGCGCGGCCGCATCGCCCGCAACGCCGGTTTTGCCGATTATCGTGATTACAAGTTTTGCCAATACCATCGTTTTGATTATACGCCGGATGATTGCAAGACCTTTCACGACGCCGTGCAGGATGAGCTGGTTCCGCTTCAGCGGCGGATGTGGCAGCGCCGCGCCGAAGAAATGGGACTGTCGTCATTGCGGCCATGGGATTTGATGACCGATCCAAAAGGGCGGCCGCCGCTCAAGCCGTTTGAACGGCCCGAACACTTTATACCCGCGATTCGCACGGTCTTTGAACGTTTGGACGCCGACCTGGGGCGGCAGTTTGCACAGATGCAGGAGCTGGGGTTGCTGGATCTGCTCAGCCGCAAGGGCAAAGCGCCCGGCGGCTATCAGTGCACACTCGATGAATTTCGCAAGCCGTTTATTTTTATGAACGCCGCCGGCAGCGATGACGACGTGCGCGTCCTGCTGCACGAAGGCGGCCACGCCTTTCATTCGCTGGCCTGCGCCGCTTTGCCGCTGACGGACTATCGCCATGCGCCGATGGAGTTTTGTGAGGTGGCCTCGATGAGTATGGAACGGCTGGCCGGAACACGGCTGGACGCGATTTACACCGCCGATCAACTGCGGCGGCGCCGTCGGCATGTGGCCGAGATGACCGTGCGGCTGCTGCTGTCGGTTGCGGCTAACGACGCCTTTCAGCACTGGCTGTATGAAACGCCCGACCACACCCCGCAGCAGCGCCGAGAAAAATGGATCGAACTGCAAGACCGCTTTGGCCAAAACGCGCTGGATTGGTCGGGGCTGGAACAATGGCGAGCAACGATGTGGCAGCGGATTCTGCATTTCTTTCAGGCGCCGTTTTATTATATCGAATACGGCATCGCGCAGTTGGCAGCGCTGGGGCTGTGGCGGCGCGCATTGAATGACTTTGACGCAGCGCTGCGCGATTATAAAGCCGCGCTGTCCCTGGGCGGCAGCCGCCCCTTGCCGGAGCTGTTTGCCGCGGCGGGCCTGTCGTTTGATTTTTCGCGCGATGCTGTTCGACAGGCCGCCGAGTTGCTCAGCGCTGAATGGCAGGAGGCCGACTGACCTGCCGTCAATCAACGTCTGCCGAGCCGATGGATTTAACCTATGTCCGAACAAACATCATCTGACCATCTTGATATTGTCCGCGGTCTGCTGGCCTGTCCGACCGCGCCGTTTCGTGAACATAACGTTCGCCGCTTTATCGAGCAGTTCTGCACGGATCGCGGCATTTGCGTCCATACCGATGAGATGGGCAATCTGATTGCCGTCTATGGCCGCGGTTTGAGCGACAGTCGGCTTGCGTTTTGTGCTCATATGGACCATCCGGGGTTATTTGGGTGAGCGTGTTTACGAGTAACGGCAAACGGAGGACGATGAAAAACGGTCGCGGATTTTACATGCAATGATGCCGCGGCAGCATATTGCATTTGAGCCAGTTTTCCATCAAGATGGCCAGATCTTCCAGATTGATAATACAATCGCAGTTTAAATCCCCCGGCAGACACTGCATACAGCATTTTTCATGGGGGCTGCGGCTGGCCTTTTCCGTGCCGCCGTAAGCGCCGATGTTGATTCGGTCGCCGTGGCAGCGCAATTCATTGCGCACCTCCAGCGCCGGATCGCCGGCGTCAATACACGGACTGTTTTCGTCGTCGGTCGGATCAAAGTTGCCGCCGTCATCCAACACCCAGTCGCCCGCTGTCGGGTCCCATCGACCGGCAGCGCTTTTGAGGTGATAATTACGCCCATCTTCTGCGTCGGCAAACAACGGGTCAGCGTCAAAATTGCCCTCGTCCCATTGGAGAATCGACCGGGCGTCGATGAAATGCCCCTGATCCAGCCCCATCACATCGCAATAGCGGACCTTCAGTGTCGTTCGATTCAGCCAGTCATCGATCAATGCCAATTGATCGCCTTCCGGCTCGGCGGCCTGATTGTTCCAGACGATGCTGTTGTGAAGCTGCACCATACTGTCCATCGCGAAAAGTCCGCCGCCCAGTCCGCCGGTGCGATTATCGGCGATGGTGCAAAATCCGATCGCCGGCGCGTTGGGATCCGGGCCGATTGCTTCGGACAAGTGGATTTGCGAGGCCGGCGTTACCTCGTTGACATCAGCGGGTGTGCACTCGTAGAAGAACAGTCCGCCGCCGGCCTGACCGGCGTAATTGCCCGCGATGACGCTGTTTTCCAGCGTGATGCGCGCATCGACCCAGGCATAGAGTCCGCCGCCTTCCATCCCGGCGGTATTGTCCAGGATTTCACATTCGGATATCCACGGCGAACTGTTCACGCGAATACTGATGCCGCCGCCGAAACTGCTGGCCGCGTTGTTCTGAATGCGACAGCGAAGAATCCGTGCATTGCTGTTGTACAGGGCGATCGCGCCGCCGGCTTTGCGATAACCCGCGGCGGTGTTGTTCTCAAAGACGCAATTTTTAATGGTCGGGCTGCTGAAATAACAATAGATCGCGCCGCCATTGTCCAGCGGATAGCCGTTGCGTATCGTCAGGCCGTTGACGACCGCATCCGGTCCTTCGCCGCCGTCAAAGATAAACGCCCGGCCTGGCTGTTCGTTGGATCCCTGACAATCAATGACGGTGGCCGCCACGACGTCTTTGTCGGCGGGATTGATCGAGCGAATCGCGACCGCCTTGCCCGAAAAGCGAATATTGGTGTTTTCCGGTCCGGTATAGACGCCGGGGGCGAGGATGATGGTATCACGATCCGCGGCCATTTGCATCGCCGCCGAAATCGAGGGAAACGCCGAGGGCACATGCAGTTCGTTCGGTTCATTTTCGGGTGTGAGCGCCGCATAGCAGGGCGCCTGGCCGACGTTGTTGCGGTCGTATTCGATCCGCATATAACCGTTTTCGCCCCATCCGGCGCCCCATGAATTGCGCAGGTACCAAATGCCTTCCTGTCCCTGCGTATCGTCCCAGCCGACCAGTACGACGGCGTGATTGTTCATACCGCTTTCGTGTGCATTAAAAATCCCTCCGATATAGCACTGAAACAAATCGTTGGCGTAAATCGTTACCGCGACCGGCCCATAGGTCATAATTGCCTGTTTGATCGCCTCAATGTCCTGCCCGACGGCGCCCCATTCCGTAATGGAATAACGCCCGGCCTCAGCGGGTACGGCGCAGTCCGCATCACGCGCCTCATACGGATAGAGCATTTCCGTCGGAGCGCCGATTTTATTGATGTAGTCCGGCTGCGAGATCATATGGTTCAACGCCGCACCATACCATCCCCCGTCGCAGTTTCCCGCATCGGTGCAACTAATCAGCCATTGTTCCGACAAATCCAGTTCGGCGCCGTCTCGGATTAAATACTGGCTTTCGACGATTCCCATTGCGGCAAAGGCCCAGCAGGAGCCGCAGCCGCCCTGATTTTTTACCGGTGTACAGCCGTCCAGTTTACGCCAGTCAAAAGCAGCAGGCAGCGGTTCGCTCTCAGCCGGTTCCGCTTTTGTGACGCGCTGCGTAAAATCCGCCGGTACTACGGTGCCGCAAAGGTTTTCCAGAGCGTGTTCGGTCGCCGCATTCGGGCCGACCTCGAATGTATAACCCTTATCGCGGACGCGCTGACGAACAGCTTCGATATCCGGTCTGCCCTGGGCGCCGACGGAAGACACGTAAAATCCTGTTGCAGCGAAAGCAATCCCGAAGCCCCACAAAAATTTTTGCATTTGTATTTCCTTATAAGAATATATAAGCATAGCAAAATACGCCTTAAAAGTCAACTATTATCGGAACATTCAGGATTGCGGCCTGTTTTACATAAACCGGAAAGGAAAGGGATCTTGTCGAATTTTACGTTTTGAGTTCTTCGCCCTGCGTCGCTTCGTATGCGCTGACCGTTTGCGAACGGGACGTGCCGAGCGCGTCGAAATGGGGCGGTCGCTGTTTGTGTGGAATGACGAGCGGTTATGTAGTTTTTGGGAGCAATGCCGCTGCGGCCTCATCAACCAGCCAGTGTACTTTCTCCAGTACGGGCCATAAGACATACGCCGGATAACGGCCCGGATCGGGCGAACCGGAGATCAGATCGCGGAGAATCTCGGCCTTTTGCTCTCCTTGAACCAAGACGATCAGACGGCGGGCGTGCTGCAAGACCGGAGCGGTCAGGGTCACGCGATTGAAATTTGATTCGGTAAACACCGGCCAGGTCAGATCGTCGACGACCGATACGCCCGGATCGTTCGGCAGCAGCGAGGCAATGTGGCCGTCCTGTCCCAGCCCGAGAACAATCACATCAAAACAGGGTACAGAGCCTTCTTCGGCGGCAAAGGCATAACGCAACACCGTCTCATAGATATCGGCCGCCTTGACGCAATCGTCATACTCGCCGTGGATACGATAGACCTGTTCGGACGGGATGGGAACGGTCTTTAGGAACGTCCCGGTCGCCAGGGCGTAATTGCTGTGCGGCGAATCCGGCGGCACACAGCGTTCATCCGCCCAAAAGAGGTAAGTCTTGTCCCAAGGGACTTGCCTGATGTTGTCGGGTCGGGCCAACTGCTCAAAAAACAGCCGCGGCGTTTTTCCGCCGGAAATGGCGGCATAAAATCGATCTCGTTCGGCAACGGCCTGGCGGGCCGCGTTGATAAATGCTTCGGCCGCCTTCTTAGCCAGCGCATCGGGCGAGGCAAGCCTTATGATGTTGGGCTGAGCCGAGGGCCTCTGCGCCGACCGCCGCTCGTCCAGAAAAGACTGGAGGATGACCGCTGCAGCCACGGCGTCGCGGCGTTTTTTCTTTTGACCGCGGGTCATCTGTCCGGGGGGGAAAAGCGAATCGGCTTCGTAGCTGCTGAGCCGCTCATCAAAAAAATCGATCGGTTTGGATATCAGTTTCGACAGCGTTTCCGCAAATGCGCGAACCCGTTTTGCCTGCGGTCCTTCGGTACCGTCCATGTTCAACGGCAATCCGAGCACCACTGCATCGACGGCCAGGTCATCCGTAAGCTGCGCAATCCGTTCGGCCAGGTACAGCTCATTGTCTGTCTCAATGACCGCGTGCGGATTGGCCAGCGTCGCATCGGAATCCGAAACGGCCAATCCGGTACGTTTATCGCCGAAATCAACGCCTAAAAATCGCATAATCGTTCTTATAAAAATGTGTCGCGTCCGTGCCGCTGAATCTGCTCCAACAGCTCTTTGAGTTGATGGGCCTGAGTTGCCGGACAGACCAGGGTGGCATCCGGACTGTGCGCGACAATCATATTATCCAGCCCGATTAACGCAATCAAATGCCCTTTGTCTTCCGTAACGATGATGTTGTTTTTGCAGTCCAGCAGTTCACTGTGGCCGGCCACAACGATATTGTTATGATCGTCGGAGCGGATGATATCGCCCAGCGCCGCGAACGACCCCAAATCAAGCCATCGGCAATTTAAGGCAATGGCATAGACATCGTTTGCCTTTTCCAGTACGGCATAATCAATACTGATTTTGGGCAGACGTCCGAACCATTCTTTCAGCGTGATCTGCTGGTTGGCGGTTCCCCAATCGGTCTGAATATGGCGCAGCGGTTCGAGGCATTCCGGCAGAAAACGGCCAAGTTGTTCAAGAACCGTTCGGCTCTTCCAGACAAACATTCCCGAATTCCAAACATATTGGTCGCTTTCAACATAGGTGTAAGCCGTCGCTTCGTCCGGTTTTTCCCGGAAGGCCTCGACGCGTCGCACCGCATCGCGGGATTCGGCAAAGGGCTTGACTTCGCCCAGCTTGATATAGCCGAACTGCGTACTCGGAAACGTCGGTTTGACGGCAAATGTGACCAGGGCTTCGGGATTTTCATTGACAAAGGATATCGCCGTGCGCAGGGCGGTTTCAAAGATTTCGGGCGGTTCAAGAATCTGGTCAGCGGTGACCACCGCCATGGTGGAGTCCGGATCATATTTGCTCAGAATCGTCGCCGCCAGACCAATCGCGCCGGCGGTATCGCGAACAGTCGGCTCGGCGATGACATTTTCTTCCGGCAGTTCCAGCAGATTTTCGCGCACTACATCGACAAATTCATGATTGGTCAGCACCAGGATATTGCGCAAATCAAAACTGCGTTGCAGCCGTTCAAAGCAGCGACGCAAAAGGGTCTGTCCGTCCAGAATTCGAAGCACTTGCTTGGGACGTTTCTGGCGGCTCAGCGGCCAAAGCCGCTTGCCCGTTCCGCCTGCCAAAATAACCGCAAACTCCATACGTAAAGGCCCTCCGCGAAAAAAGTAAAACTCCGATACCAATGCTTAACTCATAAACGACTGGTCCATTATGGCCAACGGTCGAATTTTCTCGGCCAGCGCCTCGCTGCCCGGTTTGTCCATCAGGGCAAAGGTCGCGTCTTTGCCCAATTCCACCGCCGGCTGGTCATAGGCGTTAATATCAAACAGCAGCCCGGCCAGCGAGGTGGTCACTTCAAACAGATAAATGAATTGGCCGACGGTCCCGGCGTCAATCGCGTCAAACAAAACCGTCAGACACGGTCGTTTGTCGTGCAGCAGGGCGTATTCGGTGGCGACTTTTTCAGCATTCAGCAATCGGGACATTGGTTGTCCGGCCAGATAGCTCAGTTCCGGCGCATTCTTCGGCGCCGGCCCGATGATTACATCCCGATTGAATCGGTCCACCTGCAAAAAGGTAAACAGTTTGTCGTTCGGGCCTTCGCGATAAAGCTGTACCTGACTGTGCTGGTCGGTTGTGCCCAGTGCTTTGACCGGCGTGGGACCGATGCAGACCTCATTGCCCTTCAGGTCATTTCGCTTGCCCAGGCTTTCCG
>DSDR01000019.1 GCA_011048645.1 Phycisphaerales bacterium | reverse complement strand
TCGAAGCCGTTTGTTCAACAGTTTTTCCAGCTTGCTGACAAACGCATCCCCGGCCAGCGGACGGCCGGTATGGGTGTTCAGACGAACACGCTCGACGATCTCGTCGGGTTGCTCTTTTTCGAGCGCTCCCCGCCAATCCACCTGGGCGCAAATCTGCTTCCAATAGGATAAATTCAACAGCCCCACTGTCCCTATTTATAGTGTCAATAATCGATGGTGTCTCGGTCGAGGCCGATGTCGGCTGCGACGGCCGAGTGTGTGATCGCGCCGACGGCGATACGGTCCACGCCGCAACTGGCGACGGTCAGGACGTTGTTCAGCGTTATGCCGCCGCTGGCTTCGAGCAGGGGTCGCTTGCCGCCGCACATCTCATTGCGCATCTGGACGGCGTGCTTGAGCTGCCACTGGCCCATATTGTCCAGCAAAATCACGTCGATGCCCGGAATCTTGAGCACGCGATCCAACTGGTTGTCCACGTGATCGACCTCAACAACGACCCAACTGACGCCGTGCTGTTCGCGGGCTTCTTTGATCATTCGCGACAGTCGCGGCACAAAGCGCCGCCCCAGCTCGGCGATGTGGTTGTCCTTGAACATCACCGCCTCGCCCAGATTCATCCGGTGGTTGTAGCCGCCGCCGCAGCGGACGGCGTATTTTTCCAGCTCCCGCCAGCCGGGGATGGTCTTTCGGGTGTCGTATATTTTCGCCCTGGTGCCGCGTGTGGCGCTGACAAATTTCCACGTCATCGTGCTGATGCCGCACAGCCGCTGCAGAAAATTCAGCACGACCCGTTCGGCGCTGAGCATCGGGCGCAGCGGCCCTTCAATCACGCCCAGCCGCTGGGCAACGCTGGCGCGGCAGCCGTCTTCAACAAACGGCTTGAGCGTGAGCCTCGGATCGTAGCGTTTGAAGATTTCAGCGGCAATCTCCATTCCGCAGACGACGATTTCTTCACGCGACACCAGCGACGCTCTGGCGAATTCATTGGCGCCGACGGTGATCTCGCTGGTCGGGTCGCCTTTGCCGAAATCTTCACGGATCGCCAGTTCAATCAGCGGCGTGACATGTTTTATATCCGGTTTTTTGAGCCGTCCGGTATAGACAGCGTCAAGTCGTTTTGTTTTTTTTCTTGCCGTTTTCTTTCGGGTCTTTTTCATTGCGGTCTGCCTTTTCGGTTTTTGCCGCGCCGAGCGTTTGCGGCGTTTGCCGTGTTGTTTTTGTTTTGGACGTTTTCCAGTTGCGGCATTGCTTTCAGTTCGGCCAGCCGGTCGCGCAGCGCCGCGGCCTTTTCAAACTCCAGCGCCTCGGCCGCGGCCAGCATCGCCTTTTCCAGCTCGGCGATCAGCTCCGTGCGGTCAAATTCCGTCTCGTCCAACTGAATCGCTTCCTGAGCACGTTTGCGGGCCTTGAAGGTATCGGACAGGCCCCGCTGAATCTCCTTGCGGACCGTCTGCGGGGTGATGCCGTACCGGGCGTTATACGCCAATTGAATTGTACGCCGTCGATTCGTTTCGTCAATGGTATTTTTGATGGCGCTGGTCTCTCGATCGGCGTACAGAATCACCTTGGCGTTGACATTGCGGGCGGTCCGTCCGATGGTCTGAATCAGCGACGTTTCGCTTCGCAGAAAGCCCTCCTTGTCGGCGTCCAGGATCGCCACGAGCGACACTTCCGGCAAATCCAGCCCCTCGCGCAGCAGATTGATGCCCACCAGCACGTCGAATTCTCCCTCGCGAAGATTCCGCAGGATATCGACCCGCTCAAGCGTCTCGATTTCGCTGTGCAGGTAACGGCAGCGAATGCCTTTGCTCGTCAGGTAGCCGGACAAATCCTCGGCCAGCCGTTTGGTCAGCGTGGTCACCAGGACGCGCTCGCCGGCGGCAATACGCTGCTGGATTTCGCCCATCAGGTGCACAATTTGCTCGGAGGCCGGATGCACGAAGATTTCCGGATCGACCAAGCCGGTCGGACGGATAATCTGTTCGACGACCTCGCCGTCGCACAAGTCCAGTTCGAACGGGCCGGGCGTGGCCGAGACAAAGATGACCTGTTTCCAGCGCTGCTGAAATTCTTCGAATCGCAGCGGGCGGTTGTCCAGCGCGCTGGGCAGGCGAAAGCCGTGCTCGACCAGTACTTCCTTGCGGCGGCGGTCGCCGGCCCACATCGCCCGAAGCTGCGGAATCGTCACATGCGATTCGTCGATAAACAGCAGAAAATCATCAGGAAAATAATCAATCAGCGTAAACGGCCGCGCGCCGGGCTTGAGGCCGGCCATATGACGGGCGTAGTTTTCAATCCCGCTGCAATAGCCCACCTCGCGAATCATCTCCAGGTCATACCGCGTGCGGGCCTCCAGCCGTTGGGCTTCGAGCAGCTTGCCTTCGTGGCGAAGTTGAAGGAGCCTTTCTTCCAGTTCCTGTTCGATGCCCGTACAAGCCGACTCGATGCGATCGGCCGGCAGGATGTAATGTTTGGCCGGATAGATAAAGACTTGTTCTTCCTCGGCCAGCACCTCGCCGCTGACCGGATGGATGTAGGCGATGGCCTCGATCTCGTCGCCGAAGAACGAAAATCGCACGGCAAAACTCTCATACGACGGCCACAGCTCCACCACATCGCCCCGCACGCGAAACGTGCCGCGGGCAAAATCGATGTCGTTGCGGTCGTACTGCAGGTCGGCGAACCGTCCCAGCAGTTCGTTGCGGTCCGTCTCGTCGCCGACGCGGACGCCGATGACGCTGGCCTCATAGTCTTCCGGACTGCCCAGCCCGAAGATACACGACACACTGGCCACGACCACTGCATCGCGTCGGCTCAGCAGGCTGGTCGTGGTCGAAAGCCGCAATCGATCCAGCTCGTCGTTGCGCGAGGCGTCCTTTTCGATGTAGATGTCCCGCTGCGGGATGTACGCCTCCGGCTGGTAATAGTCGTAATAGCTGACAAAATATTCGACGGCGTTTTCCGGAAATAATTCGCGAAATTCCTCGAAAAGCTGGGCCGCCAGCGTCTTGTTGTGCGAGATAACCAGCGCGGGCTTGCCCACGCGCGCAATGACATTGGCCATCGTAAACGTCTTGCCGCTGCCGGTGACCCCCAGCAGCGTCTGATACCGCCGGCCATGCACAACGCCTGATGTCAGCTTCTCTATCGCCGCAGGCTGGTCGCCCCGCGGCTGGAACGCACTGTGTATCTTAAACTCGGATTTGCTCATAAGTGGCTTATCATACCACGACCGGCTGCCGGATTCAACAGACAGCTTCAAAAGCCAGATATATGAAGTCTTTTTTTTGTACAATAAAAACAGCTTTACGGTCGCGGCGTCGTCTGCTATACTCCCGCGAAACAATGAACTGCGACAATTCGGAGAGTTTCGAATGCATGACATTATGCCGATTTCACAGACGGGGTATGACAAGCTCAAAGAGGAGTTGAGCGAACTGGAAAAGGAGGCCGTCCGGGTGCGCCAGCGCGTCGCCGAGGCCCGCGAGCAGGGCGACTTGAAAGAAAACGGCGAATACATTTACGGCCGCCAGCAGTTGGGCTTTATCGAGGGCCGACTGGCCGAGATTCGCGGCAAGCTCAACTTTTCCAAAGTAATCGATTGCAGGCAGGTCTCCTGCGACCGGGCCGATTTCGGTACGGTGGTTACGCTGTGTAATCTGGACAATCAACAGACGGTGGTCTATCATCTGCTCGGGCCGTATGACGCCGATGTTGTTGATAATGGTATCTCCATTAAATCTCCTGTCGGCGAGGCGCTGTTTGGCCTTGCCCCCGGCGAAAAAGTTGAGGTCAATGTCCCCCGCGGTCTGATTCAGTATAAATTGCTCGACGTCAAAACAGCCGACTTTAGCTGAGCCGGTCGCCGCCGGCGGGTGTATCTTGCCGCGCGCCAAAGAGGGTGTTGATTTTGGCTCCGATGGCCGGTACGATGGCCGAACGAGATGATCATAACGGGCAAGTGAACCCTACAAGACAGGAAAGGGCAGCATCGCAAAATGAAAAGCACGGCAGTGATCATATGTGCGGCCGGGGCTGGCACGCGGTTCGGCGGCGACCGAAAAAAGCCGTTTATCGAGGTCAGCGGGCGGGCGGCGTTTCTGCGGAGCATCGAGTTTTTTTCCGACCGCGACGAGGTCAAACAGATTCTGCTGGCCATCAGCCCGGACGATGAGGAACTGGTCACGGTCAAATGGGGTGCGATGCTGGGCTTTCACGGCGTCAAACTGTGTTTCGGCGGCAGGGAACGCTTTGAGACCGTCGCCAATGCGCTTGAGAAAATCGGCGACGAGATCGACCTGATTGCCGTGCACGACGCGGTGCGGTGCTGTCTGACGAATGAGTGGGTGGACGCGGTGTTTGCCAAAGCCGCCGAGACGGGGGCGGCGATTCTGGCCTGCCCGGTGGTCGCGACGCTCAAACAGGCTCAAGACGGCAACATCGTCAATACCGTCCGGCGCGACAACCTCTACGAGGCCCAGACGCCGCAGGTGTTTGAGGCCGCGCTGCTTCGCCGGGCGTATGCCAATCTGAAGCGCCTTGATCGCGCCGCGGTGACCGACGATGCGCAGTTGGTCGAGGCGCTGGGCCGGCCGGTGGCGATTGTCGAAACCGACCACTCCAATCTGAAAATCACTCGAAAAAACGATGTGCCCGTTGCCGAGGCCATCATCAAGAGCCGTCCCAAACCCAAACCCGACGGCCCCATAGGCCCCTATTTCGAGGCGCAGTGGTAAACAGACGGCCGCATCAAATCATATGTGGCAACGTTGAGAAAAACAATGTCCTCCCGGCTCATGGCAAGGCCTAAAATCCCGCGCCTTCGGCCGGCTGAGCCTGAGGCTCTTTTTCTTCCGGTGCGTCCAGCTCTCGTTCAATCTCCGGCGTTGACTGAACCGGCTCAAGGCCGAGCAGACTGATCATCGCGTTCTGCTTGAATTGGAACATCACCGGCTTCATTCCGTCGGGGACTTTGAAGGCCACATCCACCCACAGCATCCGTTCCCGCATTCCCAGCGTATCATCAGGCTCGATCACGTCGTCCAGCCCCTTTGCGACGAACTGCTTGCCTTCCGTCGGGCGATTCGGATTGCGGTATTGCAGCAATCCGGCCGGCAGGATCGCCTCGCCGACGCCCCGCAGATGATCCGCTTCGCCTGCCGGTTTACAGATCAGTCGAAGCTGAGCCATCCCGAATTTGATTTGGCCGGCAGCGTTGTTGGCGCCGCCGTCCGGGATGCTTTTGGAGACGATACCGATCCGAACGACCGTATAGTTTCCTTTTTCCGGAACGGACCAGAGGCGTATCGGCTTTTTGTCTCGGGGCGGCAGCGACAGACATTTGCGCGAGGCAATGGATTGCACATCTTTCTGGATATAATACCGATTGAGGTGGATTTTGTTCAAAAAGTCAGTCTGTACCACGGCAAAACTGGTATCAGACGCCAGTGCGCCCCGACTAAGCCAACTGAACAGCCCGGTAACAAAACCGTCGGCGTTCACGACCGGCAACTGGGGATTGGTCAGAATTATTTGTCGGTCGGCCGGAAATCGGCTGTAAATGACTTTGTGCTGAACCGGCATTAAGCCCATCGATACCAGAAGATTGCCCGCGATGATCACGCCGGTGATCAGTCCGCAGATCAGCGACGCGGCGACTCGCGCGTGTTTACCCAGGTCGATGCTGCTTCCGACCAGCAAATCCGCCAACGCGCGAAACAGGGCCGAACCGAGAATAAACGCCAACACGTAGCAGCCGGCCAGCGCCCAATCCGCGCCGTAGCCGCGCGAGATGAACAAATCCGCCATGGCTTCGTGATAGCTGAACGCAATCACGGTGGCAAAGATCGCCGCAACCAACGTGGAAAACGAGGTCATCAGCGAACACTTCAGATAAAAATGAATCACCGTCAGAACAATAATCAGCAGGATAATGGCCGTGGTCATTGAACACCCCTTGAACCGTCAGGATTAAGACTTTGTCGAGAAATTCCGAATGACTTCGTTAATGGACGTGACACCCATCGTCACCTTCTTAATGGATTGCTCCTGCATATAGAGCATGCCCGCCTTGCGGAAGGCGGTGGCAATTTCCTGGGGCGACTTGGCGCTTTTAATCACTTCGCGCAAGTCATCGGTGATGCGAATGGTCTCAAACATCCCCGTGCGTCCGAAAAAGCCGGTGCCCTGGCATTTTTCGCAGACAATCGGTTTTCCGTGTTTATCGTATTCGATTTCGCCGGGACGATAAAACATTCCCACTTCGTTGGCGGGTATATTGAATTTTTTGAACAGGGCCTGATTGGGCTGATAGGGCTGACGGCAGTCCGGACACAGGGTGCGAACCAGCCGCTGATTGAGGATGGCCGTGAGCGTCTCGGCCACGAGGGTTTTGTCGCCGACCAGTTTCAGCCATTTTTCAATGGTCTGACTGACGCTTGACGCTTCCAGCGTGGCGTAAACGATACGTCCGTCTTTAGCCGCGGCGCACGCCAGTTTGGCGGACTGGGCGTCCTCGCATTCTTCAATACCGACGATGTCCGGGCCGCGCCGAAGCAATGTCTGAAACCGGCGGGAATACGTCGTGGTGCCGGTGTCGGTCATGGTAAAGATATTTTGCGTGATATTCTGCAACTCGGCCGCCGGTTTTTTTTCAAGCGTATTGATGTTGTTCAGAAACGGGTCATGGTTGCCCAGCAGCGTATAAAGGGTGCTGGTTTTGCCGCTTTTGGGCGTCCCCGAGACAATGATGACGCCGCCGCCTTCCAAGTCGCGCAGCGAACGAATCGATTCAAACTGATTTTCGTTGAGTCCCAGATCGTCGAGTTTACGCGATACCAGCTCGGAAATCCGCTCCAGCCGGACTTGTTCGCCGGCGGTTGACCCGGAGGTGTTGACCTGCCATTCGGTCTTCAATTCTTTCTCTTTGATGGCTTTGAAACGGCCCTGCTGGGGCTTGCGTTTTTCTTCCACTTCCAGACCGGCAAGCTGTTTGACGTAGTAAATAAAATTGTCTATCTCCTCTTTGGTACGAGCCGGCTGCTTCATCGGAATGCCGTCGATCAGATAGACCACCGCATACTCGTCTTTCTGAGGGATGAAGCTGATCTCATCGGCGCGCCGCCAGATGGCATCGTCGAGAATCTCGCACGTCAGCACGAACCCTTCCGCTTCGCGTGTTTTCGGCGTGGGCAGCGGCACTTCATTTTTATTACCGGTCACAAAGGACATACCCATGCTGAGTTTTTCGAGTTTTTTGTTCTCGTCAATCAGAAGTCCTTTGAGGTGTTCGGGCGTCAGTACCCGCTCAAAATCCGAGACGCGGGCGTTTCGGTGCACCACATACGCCACGGTGACCGCCCCGACGCTGAGCAGATACAACAGAAACCCGATAAAGAACGCCGGAATTAACATCCATACCAGCAAAGCGATCGCACCGATGGCCGCGATGCCCGCCGTCCAGGCCTGTTTGTTGGTCCGCACGGCCTGTGAGTCGGTATGCACCCAATTGACCAGCGGCATCCATCCGAAAAACGCCGCGGCCATCAGCACGCCTTTCCATGCTTCGATATACCCTCCGATGTCCAAACCTGTTGCCAGCATACCACTCATTGTCTTGACTCCAAAACCTTATCTTGCGTCTGTTTGCCTGCGGCCTTTTTGATTGTTGACATGGGATGCGTACTCCGGTCGAGGCCGACAAGTGAGGCGATGCCCCGCAGCGTCTGAGCGTTACAGAATTCCGCTTGCACCGGAACGAATCCCTTTCATCGCCATCTTCAATTCTTCGACATTCGGTGCATATTCCAGCGCCTTTTTCAAATCGATGTATTCTTCTTCGACAAGGCGGCGCAGGCTTTCGGTATAGTCCTGCATCCCTTCGCCTTCGCCGGCGCGAATCGCCGCCGGAAGGTCGGACTCGCGCTCTTCGCGAATCAGCTTGCGCACAATCGGCGTGTTAATCATAATCTCCACCGCCGGAACCCGCGGCACATCGGGGCGAATGCCGGGCAGAAGCTGTTGACTGATGACCGCACGAATGGTCAGCGAAAACGTCTGACGCGCCAAGTCCCGTTCTTCCTGCGGAAACATATCCAAAACACGCTGTATTGTCTGAGAGCAATTGTTGGAGTGTAGCGTTCCGAAGACCAAGTGTCCGGTTTCAGCCGCCCGCATCGCGGCGGTCAGCGTCTCATTGTCCCGGATTTCACCCACCAGTACCACGTCCGGGTCCTGACGCATCATGCTGCGCAGCGCCTCATCAAAATTCGGTAC